>JAUIKB010000686.1 GCA_030430975.1 Polyangia bacterium | reverse complement strand
GCCGGATCTGATCCGAGCGGGGTCGCAAACGGGGGCCCGTTCTTCCGTGGTGCTCGTCGCGGCTCAGTCGCACAGGACGCCGGTGATGACACCGTGGTCCGATCCGATCGTCGCACCGGCCGCAGCGATCCGTCCGATACCCGGCGAGCTCAGTTTCGACCAGGCCGCAGCGCTGCTCGGCAGCTATGAGACCGCTTATCACTGCCTGATCACGCGCGGCCAGGTTCAGTCAGGCGAGACCGTGCTCATCCACGGCGCATCCGGAGCCACCGGACTCGCCGCCGTCCAAGTGGCGAAACTGCTCGGTGCAACCGTGATCGCGACCGGACGAACCGACGCCAAACTCGCCGTCGTCAAGCAGTGCGGCGCGGATCACGTCATCAACACCAGCGCTCCAGACGGCGTCCGCCGGTTCCGTGACGAGGTGAAAGCGCTCACGGGCGGACAAGGTGTCGACGTCGTCTACGACGGCGTGGGCGGACCCATTTCGCTCGAATCACTGCGCTGCGTGCGCTTCGGTGCGCGCTATCTGATCGTAGGCTGGGCAGCGACGCCGTTCGTCGCGCGCGGTAAGGGCCAACGCGGCGCACCCAACGCCAACGTCCTGCCGACCAATTTAATCATGATGAAAAGCCTCGACGTGCTCGGCTGCCCAACAGTGATCTCCACCGTAAAAGATCCCAGCAGCCGCGCGCCGCGCCTGGCGCAAGTGCTCAAATGGGCGGAAGACGGCGCGATCGCCCCGCACGTCTCTCACACGTTTCCGTTGGCAAGTTTCAAAGAAGCCATGCTCGCGAAGTGGAACGGCGAGGTGATCGGCGGCTGCGTGCTGCACCCGTAAAGCCCCCGCCTCCACATCGACATCAACCCGCCGCTAGTTGCACGCCTGGGTTTCTTCGTACACGTAATTGCAATTGCAACTGAGATTGCCTTGCGCGTCGGGGAACATCGCGCACTGATACGCATAGGTTCCCGTCTCGCCGCACTGATACAGTCGAGAGTGCCAGCCGTCGTTGCACACCAAGTGCATGAACAACCCTCGATACTTCGTCGTCTCATCGCCGTCGCAATTGTAGTCGTAGCTGCCGTTGGGGCGCGGCGTCGTGAAGAACTTCGTCTGCCCGGGAAACACGTCGGCATCGTTGTCGTCGCAATCGTTGCCGCAGGTCGCTCCGGCTCCGGCTCCGTCCCCGTCTACGTCAATGAATGTGCTGGTGCAGCCGAGGTTCGGATCGCACGAGTCGGCGGTGCACGGGTCGTTGTCCGAACAGTCGATCGGCGTCGGCGTAGTGCAGGTGTGGGTCGACTGGTCGCATGTCGACCCGGTGTGACAGGCGTCGGTCACACAGTCCGAGTCGGCCTTGCATGTGAACGTGCAGTCGTCTTTGCAGCCGTCCGCGTCATCGCCGTTGGGCATTTCATCGCACTCTTCGCCCGCGGTCTCGTCGACGTATCCATCGCCGCACGACGACTCGACACACTGAGCGTCGATGCAGAGCCGATCCACCGTGCAGGACGTGCCGTCCGACTTGGGTTCGTAAACGCATGCGCCCGTCTGGGAGTCACATGAGTCCGTCGTACACGGCAGCCCGTCGTCACACGACCGCGCAGTACCTACCTGGCACACGCCGTCCGCGCACGTCTCGGTACCGTTACACACGTTCCCGTCGTCGCAGTCGGAGTCGGCACCGCAGGTCGCTGCGCAGTCGTCCGTGCAGCCGTCGTCGTCGTTGCCATTCATGCCGTCATCGCAAGTTTCGCCCTGAGCGTTATCAGTGACTCCGTCGCCGCACACCGACACTCGACACACGCCGCCGATGCACACGCTCATCGCGTCGCAGGCCGTACCGTCCGGCGACCCCTCGCAGTCAAAGCCAGGGTCGCTGCCGCCGACGCCGCCAGACGCCGTACCGCCGCTCGACGACCCTGACGTGCCGCCAGACCCGCCGACGTCCGAGCCGCCGGAGCCGCCTGTCTCGGAGCCACCTCCGGCTTCGGCGCCGGCGCAGGTGTTGGTATCAACGCACGTTGGGTCCGCCGCGCACGCGGCCACGGCGCCCCCCAGTGCGACCAGCGACAACACGATTCCTGAGCGATTCCAAAGCGTTTTCATTTCCGACCTCGTCTTGGGTAAGCGAGCGCCATGGGACGGCACCCGATGCAGATGACGGGATGTCGGAGCGAGCACCGGCGAGTTGCGCGATTTCTTTGTGGCCACTTCCGGCGGTGGTCGGTGAGCGCCGGAGCAGCCGCTTGAGGCCGCGGACCCAACGTGTCGCGGGATGCGCGACCGCAGACGTCCGCGCACTCGCTGTGGGATGACGTTGGTGTCAGTGAGGTCCGGTGAACTGGTTTACGCGTCCCGGCAGTTCACGGCTTCGGGCGGCCGACTACGGGGTAGCCGCGTTCTTGCCACACGAAGAATCCTTCGTCGATCACGGCGGTGTTCTTGAACCCGCGTTGCCGCAACGCATCCATGACCTTACCGGACGCGGCGTGGGGGCAGCCGCAGTACGCGATGACCCACGTCCCGTCGTTCGGCAGCTTGGCGACCAGCTGGTCTACTTCGTAGTATGGAACCGGCACCGATCCGGGCAGATGCGAGATGAGCCAGTCGCTGCGCGGCCGGGCATCGACGAGCACCAGCCGCGCACCGGTATCCAGTGCCGCCTTGACGGCGACCGCCGGGACGTAGCGACCTTCGCGCAGGGGCGGAAAGGCGGGCGTCGGGCCTTTCGGATTGAGCACGACGCCTTTCACCTCGGGCGCCGCGTTCGGATCGGGCGGCGTCGCTTCGGGTCGCTGCCAGGAGCGAATGAGCGCGGTCACGTCGTTTATCTGTTCGGACTCGAGTCGGTCGTCAAACGCGGGCATCGGCGTTCCCGCGCGTCCGTCCACGATGGCCGCGCGCAGGAACGCATCGCTGGCCGTGCCCAGCAGCACCGGGTTGTTGAGGCTCTGGGCGGTCTTGCCCTGCCCCTTGTCGCCGTGACAGCTCGCGCACTGCCCCGCGTAAACGGCTGCGCCGCGCGCCGGGTCCCCAACCACTCGCTGATCCGAAAGCTCCACGCTCGCTTCACGCTGCAGGCTGCGCAGATACGTGATCATCAAACGGATCTGCTGGTCGTTCAAGGGACCACCTAGCGCTGCGCCGTAAGCCGCCATGGGGGTTCCTGGTCGTCCGCGCTCGATACCCGCGTGCAGCAACTCGTCGCTCACCGTCGCCAAGAATTGCTGGTTGCCAAGCGCGCTGGCGTTGTCGGCAGCGTACCCCGCGCCATTTTCTCCGTGACATAGCGCGCAGTATTCGTCGTAGAGCGCTTTGCCCTCAGCGGCCACGCGCGGATTCACGGTCTTGGCCGGCGGCGGCGCCCCACACGCTGTCACAGCGATCACGACCGCGACGGTACCGCGTGCTGCAGCCATTTGGACGCGCATCACCCGCAGGTGGTGACGCTTTAGGGGTGAGGCGTCAAGTGGCTGAACAAGCCGTGGGCCACGGTGCTAGTAGCCGTAGTCGTAATCGTAGCCGGATCCAGATCCGTCCGACGCAGCAGGCGTAGGCGTTCCATAACCGGATGGCGAGGCGGATTCGGCAACGATCGTAGCGCGCCATATGGCCACGCCGCCGAGCGTCGCCACTAAAACGATGCGCGCAACATCCGCGCGCTTCCACGCTCCCAGCGCACCGAACAGCACGATCAGTGCCGAGCACAGCGCCAGCACCTCCGTCCGCATCTCGCTATACGCGAACGCCAGCCCTAACAGCGCGAACTGCACGAAAGAAGCCACCAACAGCGGCGGCGCCAGCTCGATGCGCGGCTTGACGAGTACGCCCGCGAGGACGACGCCCACAAGCGCCGCCGTCACCATCCCCCCCAGCAATCCAACCGTCACCGATCCAGACAGGCCGCAGCACGCCGCGATCACGATCGCGTTGAGCACCGCCGCCCCCCATCCGACCCGCGAATGCGTGCGCACCCCGAGCCGGACGCTGGCCGAGCTAGCGCTCACAAGCAGCGCACCGACCACGATTAGCAGGACGCCGCCGGATTCCGGCTGAGCTGCCCGCGGGGCCAACAGCAGCCACGCCGACAGCACCGCGAACGCTACGGTGGCGCCCCACGCAGCAAGCTGCCGTTTGCCCTTCAGCACGAACAACAGCACCGCGCTGGTGCTGGCGAGG
>JAUIKB010000685.1 GCA_030430975.1 Polyangia bacterium | reverse complement strand
GCACAGAATCGCGCCCACATCTCGAGACTTGCCCGCGATGCGCGAAAGCTGCAGCGCTCGTTCGAAGTGACGCCCGGAGGCGGCTAGCTGGCCAGTCCGCAGATAGACGTGTCCCCACGCATACTGTCGCCGGCGTTCCAGTTCCGCGTCTGGTTCTGCGCTCTGGTCTGCGTCGACCAGGTCCAGTTGCTTCTCGGCTTCGCGGAAGTCGCCGGAAAGCCCGACGGCCAGCGCGTACTCGACGCGTACGCGGCGGGCTCGACGATACTCTCCAACCGACTCGAACAGCGTCAACGCGCGCTGATGGTTGGCGGCTGCGCTGGCGAACTCGCCGAGCTGGGATTCGACGCTGGCTTTGGCGGCGTAGGCGGATGCCTGTAGTTGGGGCGGGACCTCCTCGCTGATGGTCTGTTCGACCAGTTGCGCGAACCGATATGCCGGGCCGTGCACCATGAACAATCCCTGCAGCGGCAATACAAGCGACAGCGCGAGTGAGCGATCGATAGGGTTCGACGTCAGCGCCCAGCGATGCGCTTCGGTAAAGTTGTCGAGTTCGTCGAAAATGACAGCGCGGTGCTGCTCGGCGCGGTCGTTTCCTTGCGCACGCTCGGCAAGCTTGACCAAGAACCGGGCGTGACGGGCTCTGACCTGATCGGCGTCGGAGGTACACTCGAGGCGAGCGCCGGCGTATTGCCGAATGCAGTTCAGCATACCGTAGCGTCGTTCCGTCGAGCGACGACCGGTGGACTCGATGGGCTTCACCATGCATCGGTCAAACAGGTAGCTCAGAAGCGCGACCGAACTCGGCTGTGGCGACGGGGCGTCAGGGTATTGATGAAGCTGTACAACCTCCGAGACAGCGTCAAACGTGAACCCGCCCGCAAAGACAGACAGCTGTTCCATCGCTGACCGCGCCCAGTCGGGAAGTAGCGACCATGACCAACGCAGTGCGTTTGCGAGTGTGTCATGACGATGCTCTGAAGTCTCAAGGACCATGAACGCGGGGCGCGGTTCGTTTAGGCTCGCCAAGACGTCCGCTTCGCGTTCGGGGACAACGCCAGCAGCGCACAACTCGATCGCTAGCGGAATGCCGTCTAGCTTGCGGACGATCTCTGCCACGACGGGCCCACTGGTGTCGGTCAGATGGTAGCCGTCGGATCCGGCTCTCACGCAACTGACGAAGAGTTTGACGGCTGGGTTCTCGCGGAGCGCCGGCGCGTCGGAAATGCCAGGTGGCGGGGTGGGGAGCGGTTTGAGCTCGAACGTGACACAGCTCTCCAGGTCTAGGCGGCGTTGCGACGTGAGCAGCAGCGTGGCTTCCGGCGCTGCGGCTTGCCACTGTCCGACGACCCGCTCTGCGTCAGCGTCGAGCCCTTCACAGTTGTCGAACGTCAGTAGGATTGGGCCACGCTCGTTCAGCGCGTGTCCAATTCGTGACGCCGCATCCGAATCCCCGCGCAAGGGCACGCCCAGCACTCGGCTCAACTCGAGGCACAGGTCGGCCGCGCTGCGCGCCATGGAGAGCTCACAAAACGCGTAGCCGCCGTCGGACTTGCGGCTGCCCATGCGATGCGCATGCTGCATGGCCAATCGCGTCTTACCCGAGCCGGCGGGGCCAACGACCACGATCCCGCCGGCACCCGACTCCTGCAGTTCTGCCAAGCGTTCCAGCTCGGAAGCGCGTCCGACGAAGCGTCGAGTGGACGGGGTCCGACGGTTTGCCACGGTGTCCAAATGCTGCCCTACTATGCGTTTTTGCGCAACCGTTCGGGAAATGTGCTACGGCGGCGATGTGCGCTCGGCGCTGTCAGGCGCGGGGCGCCTTGTTATCGATTTTTCTTAGAGGTAATAAGCGTTCAGTATGCTGTTAAGGTTATGCTCAGCGGCCATCGAGTAGTTCTCGCACTCCTCCGTCTCGTTCCCGCAGCCGTGAACGCTGAGAGCAGCGAGCACTGCTGCTGCTGCTGCTGCTGCTGCGAGCGGGCTTCGTCGAGACAGCAAACTGTTCGACAAACGCACCGGGCGATCTCATCGTTGGGCATCCGAGCAGAACCCTAGCGCGGCGACGGCGCCGGGCCCAAAACTCGCGGTGTAGCGGGCCTTACCTCCACAGGTAATTGCTGGCACTCAGCAGTGTCCCCACCATCCGGGCATGCGACATCTCTATCTCGGTTTGGCGATCGTCGGAGCGATCGTGCCGTATCTGTTCTTTGGAACGTATATCCAGCAGCACGGGTTTGCCCTGAGCGGGTTCGTGCAGGCACTGTTCGCCAACGGCGCGGCTGGTGGCTTCAGCGCGGATCTGCTGATCAGCTCGGCGGTGTTTTGGACCTACATGTTTCGTCAGCGCGGCGGCCCCAAACCGTGGCTGTTCATTGCGCTCAACCTCGCGATCGGACTGTCGTGTGCCCTGCCGGCGTACCTGTACGCATCCATGCGGCGCGCGGAGCCCAAAGGGGCGCGACTGGCTAGTGTCGGTTAGGGGTTCCGCTCAACAATCCTCGAGCGCGTCCTCGAGCTCGCCGAGCGCCTGACCGTTGCCCTGCTTTTTCGCGACTTCGATGCCGGCTTCGAGCCAAGGTCGCGCCTCGGCCTGGTTCTCCTGCTCGAGCAGCATTTGACCGGCCATCAGGTACATCGCCAGGTAGTCCGGGTCGTCGTCCCTCAGCGCGGTGAAGGTGGCGAGCGCCTGTTCGAACTGTTTTTCTTTGCGATATTCCATCGCGAGGCCATAGCGCGCGAACGAGTCGGCTTGACCGGATTCAACCATCTGCTCCAAGAACGCGAGGCGCTTGTTCATGCGGGAAGTCTTAGCGCTCCTGTTCGGCGATTGCTACACCCGGGCAGATGAAGCGCTACTCGAACCTGATCGGGATCGATGACACCCCGTTCGGCCGCGGTCGCCGCCTGGGGCCGCGACTGGTTGGCGTGGTGACCGCCAAGCATCGCGTCGATGGCGTGCTGAGCGCGCCGGTTCGGCGGGACGGAGCTAACGCCGCGCGCTGCATCGCCGAGATGATTCGCGAATCGACGTTTGACGAGCACATTCAGGCGGTCCTGCTGCAGGGCATCACGGTCGGCGGCTTCAACGTTGTCGACATCGGGTGGCTAGCCGAGCGACTTGGGCGTCCCGTGGTCGTGGTGGCGCGCCGCAAGCCCCGGCTGGGCGCTATCCGCCGCGCCCTCGAAACCAAAGTGACCGGCGGCGCGACCAAGTGGAAGTTGATCGAACGAGCCGGCCCGATGGAGGCGTGCGGAGACGTTTTCGTACAGCGCGCGGGCATCACGCTAGCCGCGACCGAGCGACTGATTCGGGACAGCACGACGCACGGGTCACTGCCGGAGCCCCTGCGGCTGGCTCATCTGATCGCTGGTGGCATGACGGACGGCCACAGTCGGGGTCGCGCCTAGTTTCAGACAACGCTCGTCGCACCTGCCCATGGACGTGCGGCCGCGGGCGGTTCAGACCTGCGCCTGGGCCTTGCGTTGTACCGAACCGGAGCCCGGGTGACCCCGGACCGGGGGCGCATCAAATCCACAAAGAATCTAGCGCGATCTCGACCGCGTCGAACGGAACAGCGCGTACAGCGGCGGCGTCAGACCATGAACCGACGCGGACCCAGGACCCGTCTTGAAGCGTAAACAGGGCCACCTCCAAGAGCAGGGGGACAACGCGATTCACTTCCGGCCACCGGGCTGCTCTCAGTCATCGGGTGGCTCATCGGATACGCGACCCTCGATGCGGTCCACCGGGGCTGTGATGGGCCAGTCCCGAAAGTCCTCACCGTCGGTTGTCGAGCCGACGACGTCGTCGGCGATGTACAGGAGCGCCGCGCCGTTCGTGGATATCTCGAGGCGCTTCGCCAGCGGTCGGTCGCGCACCGGCACGAGCTTTCGGTTGTGAAGCGTGTGGATGCCGGTTTCGGCCGACGCCAACCACACTCGATCACTGAACTTGGCGACATCGCTCAACTGGCCGGTGTTGCCCCGGTCGCCCGTGCGGTACGTCTGCGCCTGCTCCTCCAACGCAGATACCCGTTCGGCTCCAGTGCCCTCGTACACGGCGCTGCCGCCGACGGCGTACATCTCGTCAACCGACTCGACATGAATCCCGGTGAAGTGCTGGTCGCTTGGAACCTGTGCGTCGCGCCACGAGTTGCCGTTGTAGTGGCTGAGCAGCCCGTACTT
>JAUIKB010000684.1 GCA_030430975.1 Polyangia bacterium | reverse complement strand
TAGTCGTGGACGCCCTGAAGGACGCCGCCCCTTACACGCCTTTGCATGACCCCGTTGTACACCTACGAGCCGCGGCGAACCAACACTTAATTACATCACGGGAATTAACCCGTTCGCGGACAACTCAACCCTATTCGCGCCCCTCCGACCGACACACCAAACGCTCGCACTCACCCATCCGCGCCGACTGGTCGCTCGTCCACAAAAAAGCAAAGCCTGGTCAACCGCCCGTTGGAGAACCACGAACTGCGATTTCGCCACAACAAACCGCACAACGTGGTGTTCGCGACCGACGCCCGAGCGGCGAACGCTCACCATAGGGGTGAGCAGATGCGTGGACACTGCCGTTTTGGCGCTTGAACAATACCCCGGCGGTAATATAGCTTGGCCGAGCCAGCGCGCGGTGCGCTGGTCGAGCTCGGATGGGGACGATGTCTGACGCGATCGACGTGGCACAAGCAGCAGAGGTTCTCGACGCTGTCGCGGACATTCTATTGAGCCTGAGTGATGTTGGAATGGGCGACTACTCGACGAGGGTCGAGCAAAGTCATCCGCCGTCGCATCCTCTGGGGGCGTTATGCGCGGGGATAAACGAAATGATCGAGTCGCTCGAGCGAGAGAACCAGCGCGCGGCCGCGTATCGTCTCGACCTCGAGGCTAAGCTGGCGACGATCGAGGAACAGCGTTCGGCCCTACGCGAACTCTCCACGCCCATTATGGAAGTCTGGCGGGGGGTACTGTGCTTGCCGGTTGTCGGCGTCATGGACTCCGCTCGGAGCTCGGAGATGACGGAAGTGCTCCTGCGCAGGGCTCTGGAGCTTCAGTCGCGGTACATCATCATCGACATCACCGGCATCGACATCATGGACACCGCCACCGTCGACCACTTCGTCCGGATGGCTAAGTCGGTGCACTTGCTAGGCGCGAAGTGCGTGATGACCGGGATCAACCCAGCGATTGCGCAGACCATCGTGCATATGGGCATGACGCTCGGCTCGGTCAAGACGTTCCGTTCCTTACGCGACGCCCTCGAGGCGCACGTCGCCTCGGAAACCGTCGACGCGACACAGCGACAGCCGGGACCCGCTGGTGGCTATCGACAGTCCTGAGTCCGGACCTCTGTGTCGGGCACGCAGATGCCGACGCCCACGCACCGCACGACCCAGCCGTGCTGCGATCCGCACGTGGGCGCGACGTCTTTCCAGCCCTCCGCCTGCACGCCACAAATCGCGAGCGTACAAGCACCCACCTGCGGAAACCGCTTGGTACCCATCCCGTCACAGTCGTAGTCGAAGCTTCCATCGCCGCGGTCGCTTGCGAACCACTTGGTCTGACCCGGACGGGCAGCTGGATTGCCGTCGTAGCAATCCGAATCGTCTTCCACGTGTCCCTGAGGTGCCTCGCACGCGAGCGTCGAAGACGCCGGGTCCCCGAAGCCGTCGCCGTCCGCATCCACGAAAAACAACCGCGGCGCACAACCTGCTGAACCCGAACTACCCGCGCCAGGACTTCCCCCCGAGCCGCCGCTCGAAGCACTCCCCCCGGATGACGTGCCGCCAGTGGTTATTGAGCCGCCCGAACCGGCGTCTGCGGCGACTCCGGCGTCACCACCCTGACCCGCAGAGCCGGCGGTCCCCGCCACCGCGCCCGAACCGGCCTCGGCACCTGTCCCGCCGTTCCCCGAGGCGCCGCCCGAAGCGAACAAGCCGTCAGCATCGCTGCCGCCGCAGCCCACGGTCACCAGCAGGCTCCCGATGGCAGCACAGCAGGACCACAGCGCCACTCGACGCGGAGAACTCTTCACCCAAGTTGAGTCGCGCCGCAGACGGAAATGATGAACCGACGAGACCTGGGCCGATCAGGCGCGCCTTCGCTGCAATATTCCAGTGTGAACGGCCGACGAGTCCGAATTTTGGCGCAGGCCCTGCTGACCCAACCACTCGGATTGGTGGCCGCAAACCAACCTGTCGAGCCTCAGGCCGTCCAAAAAGTCCCCCACTGCGGACCCGCCTTCGCGGCTGGGGGATGGCCGGCCCAAAAGTCCGCGGATCTCACGGACACGCTGTCGACCGCTGCTACTGCCTTTGCATTAATAACCACTTAACAATTATGCCTGGCGACCGCACGACGAGTGTTACGGTGACACCGATCGGACTCTATGTGATGCGCTCATGACCGACGAAACCGCAACATGGCACCTGTTGCTTAACGGCCGGGCACTGTCGATCGGCGTCGCATCCATCATACTCGGACGCGCCTCGAGCTGCGACATCGTGCTCGATGACCCACTTGTCTCAAGAGAGCACGCTCGACTGTGGCGTCAAGGTAGCCAAGTCATGATCGAAGACATGGGAAGTCGTCACGGCGTGTTCGTAAACGACAAGCCTATCCGCGGCTGGGCGCTCCTTCGCGATGGCGATCGAGTGCTTGTCGGTCCCTACGAAGGCATCATCGTCGGCGGACCGCTGAGTCAATCGATTACGCCGCGCGCGCCAGAAACCAAGCTCACGCCATCGTCGATACCGCCGCGGACGATCTCGACTGTTCCGGCGGCAGCCGCCTCGACGCACCGTGACATCTCCCGCATGGTCACGATCGTCATCGAGCGACTGACCGAGCTCGGCGACACGCACGGAGCGCGCCGCCTGGTGACCAGCGAGATCGATTCAACCATTCGACGGGCCCGCAGCGGGGAACCGTTCTTCACCGACATGGAGGCACTGGCCCACATCTGCATCGACCTGCAGGCGCAAACCGACGGTGATTGGCTGGCGCGCGTACTGGCGATGTATCAGGCGGTCGGCGCGGTCATGCGACCAGAAACGGCGGAGCGACTCGCGGCCGCGTGGTCGGAGTCCGGCGGCGATGCGACCGTTGCGGCGTATGTCGAGCAGCTCAGACAGACAGCCCTTGACGAAGATGGACGCCGAACGCTGACGGTCCTCGAGAAGCTGCGAGCAAAGCAAGAGTCCGCGACTCGAGCCCGCTAGTCGCTCATGACCCTGTCGGGCCTGGTGCAAAGGTGCCGGACGTGGCCGACTACGATGACTCGTCCTTGAGTACGTCCGTGAGCGGCCGACGCGGGGGAATGGGCACGCGCTCGCAGGACTCGAGCGACGCCTGTCGAACGACCAACGCGCCGCCGGCGGTGGTGCGGACCCCTGAGCGTACCAACGCGACCTGGGTCCATTCGCGCCCGGCGACGTGTACGACGAGCAGGCCACCGGCCCGGACGTGTCCAACCTGGGCAACGGCGTCGCCCACGCGCGCGAACAACGTGACCGGCGTGGAGCACTTCAGCGCGGAAGATGGTCCGTCCGATCGCCCCATCGCACCCAGCACACCGCTCAAGCCGCCCGCAGTCCCCTCGCTCGCTGGGCGCTCGATCAGCGCGGTTTTGGGAACCCATCCGTACAGGTCGGCAGGATACAGGTCGATCAGCACGCGCGTGAATTCACCCTGCGTCTGAAAAGCGCTCACGCTTGTGCCACTTACACTTCGTTTCGCGCGTGCTGACCAGCGCGTGGACTTCCTCAACTTCAACGTGCCCACCGGCGGCCCGGCAGGCTCCTTACGAAGTGGCACGTCAGCCTCCGCGATGAGCAAGGACGGGCGCGCCTGCCCGTTCATTCCGGAGACCGTCGGCTTCGGTCGATCGCCTCGGTAACCCGTCCACAACTTCAAATCGACGCAGTCTATCGGCTCTTCTACGGCGCGAATCGCCGTGAAGACACTAGGTGTCCGAGGCGCCACCGTCAGCCGCCCCAATTCAGCGCGACGCCAGCGTAGCGGCGTCTGCGGGCCGATCAGCATGTAGCCGCCAAGTTCTTGGGTTCGCTTTGCGTACAGCGATACGTCCTTGGGTGTGAAGACTCCGTTTAGCTCAAATGCTCGCGTGGCGATCTTCGCGGTCGCGCGCGCGGTGTGATCGCCGCGCGAGAATCGAAGCACCGCAGGCACGTGGTCCGTTCGGGCGTAGGGCGCCCCGGACGCGAACAGTCGGAGGCCCACGTGGGCGCGCCCTCGGATTTCACACGCGAGTTCATCACGACCCACCCGCGCGATAGGTGGCGGAAGCGTCGGTACCACAGCAGCGCTCTCTGACGCAGCCGCTGACGCCGGCGGTGAGGCTGCCGTCTCCGCCGCCGGTGGAGCTCGGCGCGCCGGTCGCGGGCGACAGTTGACCCCCG
>JAUIKB010000683.1 GCA_030430975.1 Polyangia bacterium | reverse complement strand
TCAGCCGAGCTAACCGGGCGACGTGCGGGTCACGCTCTCCGAGTTCGCTTAGCGCGGCGTCGAGACGCAGCACGTACTCGACGTTCGTCCCGCTCGGCCCACTGGATGCGCGCACCTGCGCCGCGATCGTTTCGATTCCGGCGGGCCCGAGGTATTCAGGATTGGACGGCGTTGCGATGTATACGAGCGCCGAAACCGTTCGTCCGTCGACGATTTGCACATCGAGCATCCGCCGTTCGTATCCGCCTTGTTCGCGGACATCGAGCGCTTCGATTATCATGTCGAAATCCGGCTTGAACAGCGCATACGCAACCCCCAAACATGTCGCGCCGGGACGGCTCAAGAGCGTCACGACGCGGCCAGGCGCACCCGGTACCCCCCGATGATCCGTAGACCCCTGCCAAAACCGACGTTCGAATCCGGTGATCCGCCCCGCGTCGCGCCGCACGTACTTGAACCCCGGGCGCCAGATCAGCGATCCGTATCCGAACAGCCAGCGCAGTTGTTGATCAGCGGACAAGCCCGGAACTCAACCCTCGAAGATCTTCTTCACCGCGAAAGCGATTCCCGTGAGGCTCTCGCCCGCGACCAGGCCTGCAGCCGCCACGATCAGGAATCGCTCTGTCCACGTCTTAGCGACGCGCTTGAGGACAACCGATGCAACGCCTCCGATGAACATCATGACCGAGATGTAGGCCGGGATGATAAATGCCAGGCCGATTGCGCTCGGGCTTGGAACCCAGCGGCTGATCCCCTTGGGCGCTAGTCGTTCAACGGCGGCCAGAACCGCGCCCGCGCCGCCCGCCCATGCCATCGCCACTAGGCTGCCCGGCGGCATCGTGCCAATGCCGTCCCGAAACAGCTCCGCAACGGCCTTCCACTGGGCGACCGCCGGTGCGGGCCAGTCGGACGTGAGCAGCATCGCCTGGGGGTCCGGCACCAAGACCAGGTAGGCGCCACACCCGGCAACCGCGCCAGCCAGCACGCCGAACACCTGCGCTGTGGCCTGGTGGCGTGACCACGCCCCCAAAATGAGCCCCGTTTTCATGTCGTGCAACATGTCGGCACACTGGCTGGCCGCGCCACCGGTAACGTTTGCGGCCATTAGGTTGGAGGTCACGTTGCCAGGGTCGACGGCGCCAAACGTCAGCTGCGTAACCTTACCCATCGCGCCGACCGGTGTGATCCCGGTTTCGCCGGCTACGCGCGCCGCCACCACCGCCAGGGCGAAGGTGAGCAGCACGGCCAGAACACCGACCCACGCGGAAATTCCGAACAGCGCGAATTGGAGCGTGACACTCAGCACCAGAACAGCCGCAAGCCCGATGGCGGCTGTTCTGCGGGGCATTTCGTGCGGACGCGATGCCTTCTCGCCCCGGCTTGCGGCGGCCGCGCTGCGCAATCCCGCGATGATCTGAGGCGCGCTCAGCAACACCGACGTCAGAGCGGCGGCAACCATCATAGCCACTCCGGGCCACAGGAACCATTTGACGGTCGCACCAAACCAGCCGGCGTCAGCGTTGAGTTTCCCGGGGGGTGCCCAGCCGAGCGTCAGCACGCGCGGGGCGATGATGCCCCATGCGGCGATCGCGCCGACCATCATCGACGTGGCCGCCCGGGGGCCAACCAGAGCGCCGACCCCCACCATCAGCAGTCCAGGATCAAAGGCGAAGCCAAGGTTCTTGAGCGTCGCCACTTTCGCGCCCTTGGCGGCGGCAGCGCCCCCGAGCGGAATCGAGCCATTCGGGCCGAACTTCGGCAGCTTCAGCACTTCTTTGACGACCTTCAGTACGCTCGCGACCGCCGCCGCGCTGAGCAACATGTACAGGCGCGCCATCGCTTCTTTTCCCTTGGCGTACATCTCCCGTAGAGTTTCGGCTGTTGCGATTCCAAACGGAAAAGGCAACTTGTCTACTTCCAGCATCTGACGGCGTAGACTCACGGCAACCGCCACGCCCACAATCGCTACCGAAAACACCCACAAAGACAGAAGTGGCCACGAGAGTGTTTGGCCGGTGATCATCGCCAGCGCCGGGATCGGCGCCACGAGGCCTGCCGACGAAATAGACGCACCAGCACTCGCGGCTGTCTGATTGATGTTGTTTTCTAGGATACCGTACGGGCGAGCCCCAAACCGCTGCCCGACCTTCCAAAAGCCAAAGCTGAGCAGAGCGGCGGCGATCGACATATTCGAGCCCCACCCGATCTTCAAACCCGTGTAGATATTGCACAGCGACAAGATCGCACCGAACGCCATGCCGCTGACGACCGCGCGGAGGGTTAGCTGAGGTACGTCGACGGCTACCGGTGCTTGCAATTCCACTCGAATCCCTTCTCGAAGCGCTAAGGCGCTGGTAGGCGGCGCCACGCGCGGCTGCAAGTCTCGTCCTCCGGCGCGCGGGCGGCTCAACACCCGCGACGCGTGGCCGAGCCGCGGCCTGCAGCGTGCGCTCTGACGCTACGATTCCAGCTGCGCGGTAGGCATTGTGCCCTACAGCTCCAATCATGCAGCTGGAACGAAATCAGCTCAACCGGCGGGCCGGTTACCTTTGCACACATGCTCGGCGGAACAGTAATCTGGCCCACGGGCCGGCCAGCTAGCGTCAGCCTCGGGAGGATTATCATGCGCCGCGTCATTGCCATCATCGCTATTGCCCTCACCGCTGCCGCGTGTGGCGATGCTGACGAACTGACCCAGGACAACACCAGCCAGGGAATCGAATGCCAGCCCAACGAGGTGAAAGAGTGCGCCTGCTATGGCGGCACCGTTGGCAGTCGAATCTGCGATCCGTCAGGCAACTTCAGCGAGTGTATCGGCTGCCCGCCAAACGCTCCGCGCTGCGAAGATCTGCCGTGCTACGAGCAATGCACGCAGTGCCTGAACTGGTCTCCAGACGACTGTGTGAACAAGATCTGCGCGGAAAACGGCCAGGGCGGCGGCGCGGCCAACGACAAATGCTCGGTCTTCCCAAATTGCACCGGTTGCGCAGGTCCGGCCGAGCTGTGCCTTTGCCTCGATCCGAACAAGACGCCGCAGCAGTGCCTGGAAGGTGGCGCTGGCGGAACGCCTGGCGTCGGGGGCAACGGCGGAACCGGGAACACCGGCGCCGGAGGCAGCGCCGGCACAGCGGGGACCGCCGGTACTGCGGGGACCGCCGGTACTGCGGGAACCGCCGGTACTGCGGGAACCGCCGGAGCGGGCGGAACCGGAGGGCTCCCGGAGATCTCGTGCGGCGGAGCCACGTGCACCGTGGGTACGGAGATCTGCTGCGCTACCAAAGACGGCGGGGCGCAGTGCATGCCCGCCTCGGGGGGGTGCAACGATATTCGCGTCAGCTGCGACGGTCACGAGGACTGCCCCGGCAATCAGTTCTGCTGCGGGCTGTTCAATGGCCAGCGCTACACCAGCGTTGAGTGTCAGGACGAATGCAACGTACCTGAGGTGAAACTTGAGATCTGTAAGCCGGGCGATATGTGCCAGCGCCCTAGCTACACCTGCTCCAACAGCCCAAGTCTGCCGAGCTTTCTGTACCGATGTTTTGAATAGGGAGGACCATGCGCCAATCCGATAACGACCCAGCCGCCCGTGTAGCCAGAACGATTTCGTCTCTGCCACCGCCGCCCGACGCGTCCGACGACGTACGGGGCATCCACGGGCTCGAACGAGATGTCACATGGCTAAAGGAGCGCGGGCACTGGGGACCGGCGATGCTCGAGCGAGCCCTGCACCGATGTCGCGCGGCTCGCGTCGACGAACGGTCGATCGCCGAATTCCTGCGGGTCCACGCCGATCCCCAGTGGCTGCTCGACTGGCAGCCGCCGCCCCAGCGGTCTCCCCGCGGCGCTCCTTGACCTGAGCCAGCCCGGCACCATACCGTTCGACGGTCCCGTCCACCGCCGTCGCTATGCGCACTCCTACGCTGACCAAGGAACTCGAATTCGCGATCGACGCGGTTGTCGAGAGTTACAGCGACGAGTCGGTCATCAACAACCTTGAGAGCGCGGCGCTGCCCAACCGGCGAGCCGTAATCGAGGCGTTCTTACACATGACGCCGGTCATGTTCATGGGGTTCTACAGCACACGGGCGCTGAACCGGGTGAATCTGCGCCACTCGATCAGCGAACACCTGTACCCGGCGCACGAGCTGTTGTGCGAGCAAATCCAGCGGGCCATCACCTACGAGGAGCGCGTAGGA
>JAUIKB010000682.1 GCA_030430975.1 Polyangia bacterium | reverse complement strand
GCCCACCCGCTACCAGGGCGTGAAATTCCGCTCGGTGGGCGATCCCGTGCTGTGGTTGACTGACCCGGACGGCTTTTCGCGCGAGCAGCGGCGCTCCTGGCTCGACACGCTCCAAAGCATGAACCAGGAGCGGCTCAGCGAGCTCGGCGAACAATGTTTTCTCGTTGTCGTCGGGAGCGATGTTCCGAACATACCCAACCAGTGGCAACGCCTGACCTTGGGCGATGCTCATCACTTCGTTTCGTTGCAGAACGAGTTCGCTGTCGTCCATCGCGTTGATGACCAGCGCGACAACCGTTTCGTCGTCGACGATTTCGCTGGCGACCTCAAACGCTGCCTTGGCGGGCATCCGGCAGTACTCGAGCGGCCCGTCGTCGGTCTCCCAGCCCAGCTGTTCTTCGACGCGCTCGAGTAGGTCCGCGCGAGTGAATAGCGAACAGAACACGTTGCCTTCTTCGTCTGTGAGCACGTGAGGTGCAAACGTAAGCTCGCCTTCGAAGTCGTGCACGCCCTCTTCCGGGACGCCCTTGAGCGGATGGCGTAGCGGTAGAAAGAGTTCGCCGTCGTCGAGTTGAGCGACGAGTCGGTCGACAGCGCTTTTCAGGCCGGACTTCGCCTGCGTAATCCACTCCGTGAGGTCGGCGGCTTCCGGCAGGGACGGTGACGTCGCCTCGACCTCAGGTGGGTTCTCGCTGCCGTTTGCGTGCCCGTTTGCGTGCCCGTTGGTGCCGGATTCATGCGCTTCCGCATCGTTGGCGTCGGCATCAGCCCGATCCTTGGCATCAGTCATCGGCAGTGCCTATCATGCAATTCGCCCCACGGCACGCTAGAACCATCGCATGAAGCTCCACTCTCAATACGCACTCGGTATGGCTGTGGCGCTCGGCATTGCGAGTTTCATCGTCACGAAACGGGCCTCAGCCTGAGGCCTTGCGGCGCCCGTCGGTGCGACGGGGTGTGAAGGCTCGAAGGATTCGCAAGCAACGGATGCGTGGATCGCTTCGGGTAGTTATGGCCACGTCGTGTCCCGACTGCGTTTCGATGGGGAAAGTGACGTGGAGCTGACGCAGAACGCCCTCGTTGCTGGGTTCGGGAGGCGATTCGGAGAACTCCTCAGCGTCCGCTTGTCATTGGGCGCAGCGTTCGGTGGAACGCTCTTGGCTGACGGGCGTCGCTACGACGTGAAACCGGGGTGGACCGCCAGCGGGCAGGTATCACGCCGCTGGTTTGGCGAGGGACTCAAGGTGCCTTTTCTAGTGACGTCGTTGAGCATCGGAGCGTCCCGCACGACGACCGAGGAGCAGGGGGGGACAGGTGAGACGTCCCCTTTGACGGCGTTTGACGCTCGACTGTCATTGACTCTTGGGGTTACGGCGTTCGACGGCGTCTGGAGTCCGTACCTGGGTCTTCGGGTGTTCGGCGGGCCGGTCGGTTGGACACAGCTCGGCCGTGACCGCACCGGTTCGGACCGTAACAAGTACGTCGTGGCGGTCGGCAGTCTGTTCACGGTTGCAAAGAACACCAGTCTTCTGGTGGACGGTGCACTCCTAGGCGAGCGTGGGATTTCGCTCGGTGTTAGTCAGTCGTTCTGAGCGGCGGTGCTGATGCCGCGCTTGCGCGGCATCAGCCCGGCGGGCGCAAGCTGCTTGAGTGCGGTGATCACGCCGTCGATCAGTGGGTCATCGGGTCGAATGATCTTCTCGAAAGCGAGCCCTTCCATCAGCGCAAAGATAGCGGTCCAAGCCAGGTCGAAGAACCCTGCCGAGTCATCGGTTTGCTGAAATAGCTCGTTGAAGATGCGGTCGACTTCTTTGTCGAACCTCGCGCTGAGCGTCGTCATGAGCTGTCGTAGTTCAGGGTCCGTTCGCGCAGCGATCGTCAGCTCCATGTAGGCGTGGAACGTCTCGCCCGAAACAATGGTCCACAGCATGTCAAACACCGTCGCGGTGATGTCCGCATCTTCGGGCAGGCTATTCACGGCTGCTTCAAACTCGCGGATGCGGCATTCGAACAAGTGTTCCAGCGCTGCGGCGACCAGCTCCGGCTTGTTGCCGAAGTGGTGGAGCTGCGCTCCGCGCGACAGCCCTGCGCGTTCGGCGACCATCGTAGTGGTTGTGCCCGCGTAGCCTAGTTCGGCCATACATTCGAGTGTCACGTCGAGCAGCCGCTGGCGCGTTTCTTCGCGTCGCTCTTTCTGAGTTCGCCTTGGGCGTTTTCCTGTACCCCGCGGTGCGTCGCTCATGACGCGGTCTTGTGTTCGGGTGGCGGAGGCCTGGACGATCGGCTTGGCGCGGGTGCCTTCACTGCTGGCAAGCGTATCCTAAACGTCGAACCCAAGCCTGGCTGGCTATCGACGTCGAGCTCCCCGCCCATGCTTTGGATGATCGTATGGGAGATGCTCAAGCCTAAGCCCGTCGAGCCGGTCGCCTTCGTCGTGAAGAAGGGATCGAAAATGCGGCGGCGGTTCGATGGGGGAATCCCCACGCCGTCGTCTTCAACTTCGATCACGACGACACGGTCGTCGTGTTTCGCGAACGTGCGCACGACGATCTGACCGGCGCCAGCGCGTTGGTCGACGGCGTCGACTGCGTTGAGGAGCAGATTGAGGAATACCTGCGAGAGGCGGGCCTGGCTCGCGCTTACATGGAGGGGTTTCGAGGGGTCGCGCTCGACGGTGACTCGACCGCCCAGCTTGCTGCCGAGAAGCCCGAGCGTGGAATCGAGCGCCTTGTTCACCTCCAATCCACCGATCGGCATGTCGCCGGGACTGGCGAACTCCTTGAGGTCGCTAACGATGGTTTTGATCTGCTCTGCTCCCTCGCGGGCCGTGGTCAATAGTTGCTGCAGCCGTGCGCGATCGACGTCTGCCGGGCTGTCCGGTCCGAGCTGTTCCACCTCACGCTCGGCCATGCGTAGGTTGCCTAAGACATATGTGATGGGGTTGTTCACCTCGTGTGCAACTCCCGCTGCCAGCGTCCCCAGTGACGTCATGCGGTCGATCATCGAAAGCTGTGCGGCGACGGCGCGTCGTTCGGTGACGTCGCGCGCGACGAGTAGCTGAGCGCTGTGTCCTGCGAAATCGATCGATTGCCCCACCATGATTTCGAGATTGACCGAGCCCGAACCACGTTTGAACCGGAGTTCCTTGGCGCGCGGTCGCTCGGTGTCGCGGGGTTGGTACGACAACAGGCGGCGACAGCTCTTAACGTCTTCGTCCAGGACCATGTCTAAGAGCGACGCGCCGGGGTGCACTGCACTGCCGAGACATCGCACGAATTCCGAGTTGGCATAGACGATCTCGCCGCCCCGGTGAATGACGACGCCATCCGGTACCGCTTCGGCAATCCGCCTGAAGTCTTGCTGCTGCCGCGCGAGTTCGACGTCACGCCGGTACAACAAACGTTCTTGCTCGGCGAGTTGCTTCACAGTCGCGCGGCTCGACGACAGAATGGTGCCGAGTCGGCGCAGTCGCTGGCCCACGCCATGCCCGGGGGGCAACGCAACGCGGTAACGGCCGTGCCGTGGATGAAGATCCACGTCAAGCGCAGCTGCGCCTAGGCCGATGTAGTGCGGGAGCGTTTCGAGCACGCCGTGCGCTAGCTCGAAAAAGCCCGGATTTGGAGCAAACTCAGCGGGGATTACAATGTTGATGCGAAGTTGATCGCGGCCGATCTCGGCGCGATCGAATTGCACGTTTCGAAACAGTGAAGGGGCCCACCACTCGACCGCGGCCGCGTACACCGCGGCGGGCCCGCCAAGATAGCCAGCGATTTCGCTCAAGCGATTGCGTGCCGCGCCGCGCACGGCCAGCCTTCCAACTCTCCGCAGTCCGTCGCCGTCGCCGACGGCGACGCGCATACGCTCGCACAACGCGACGAAATCAGCCCACGGCATGAACGCGGAGCGGTCGTGGACCGTACTCGGGGAAACAGAGAGGTCAGCCAGAAACCCCGACGCAGTCCGCCCGCTCGCGTGTGCAGCGACCTGCGCGAGATCAAATACACGGCAGGAAACCTCCGACATTCGCGGCAACTCTTACCATGAACGCTGCCGTGAACCGACGAAACCGCGTCCTCGCGGATGCGTATACTGACTCGTGGTCCAACGCGACTGGTTCGACTCGACATCTCGACGGCACTTCCTGACAGCTACGAGTGCGGTCGTGGCGGCAGCGTGCAGTTCGACCGCTCGGATGGGAA
>JAUIKB010000681.1 GCA_030430975.1 Polyangia bacterium | reverse complement strand
GGGGCCCCCTTCCTCACGCGGGCCGATCACCGCCGTGAACCCCGACGATTGGGTCACGAAGGCCATCAAGTCCGCGGCGGTAGGCGACGCGGGCGCGTCATCGCCACTGGGACCGCCGGACCCGGCCTGGCTTTCACCTCCGCTGCCGGTGCTCGAAGAGGACTCGCCGCCCGGACGCGAGGCATCGGACGGTGGTTGCGCGGGCGCACCGCAAGCGGTCACGCTTAGCAAGGCGGCCGCAACTAGGAATCGAGATTTCATGGGGCCTGAACGTACCGGACCAGCGGATCTTTCACTCGAATTCTGATGCGACTGGACTTGGCGGCGCCCGACGGGGGCGCGTTTCACGCAGCCGCAGCTCATCGGGTGCCCCGGCAGCTCGCGCTCAGACGTGTGGCAACGTAGTTCCGTGAACTGGTTTACGCGTCCCCGCAGTTCACACTCAGACGTATGGCAACGTAGTTCCGTGAACTGGTTTACGCGTCCCCACAGTTCAGAGAACGCCTCGGTTCGGTATGCATTTGTGACGTTCGGCGGCGCGCTTGCGATGAGTTTCGATCGATCGTAACTGCTGGCGATGGCTTCTACGTTTTGGCGCGTCACGGGCGGATGGGTTGCGGCGCTGGCGGCACTGGGAACCCTGTACGGCTGCAGCTCCAGTTCCGGCAGTTCGGGCGGTCCGTGCGGTCCGCTACAGACCTGTTGCTTCAGCATCAACGACCAGGCTGAGCGCGACACCTGTCTGAACGAAGCCGAAAAGGCGTCCAAGACCCAGGCGCCGTTCGATTCCTGCAACGCGCTGCACGACCAGTACAAGGCCTCCGGCCAGTGCTCAGGCTCGAGTTCCGGTGGCACAGGACAGCAGGGCGGGGCCGGCGGCACAGGGCCGCAAGGCGGCGCAGGCGGCACAGCCATGGGCGGCGCAGGCGGCGCACCCATGGGCGGAGCGGGCGGCACGCCGATGGGCGGAGCGGGCGGCACGCCGATGGGCGGAGCGGGCGGCACGCCGATGGGCGGAGCGGGCGGCACGCCGATGGGCGGAGCGGGCGGCACGCCGATGGGCGGCGCGGGAGGTACCGGGGGAGCCGCGACATGCGGCGGGCAGACGTGTCAGGGCGAGTCGATTACCAATCCGTTTCCGATCGAACTGCCGGGCTGCTGCACGGACACCGATCGGTGCGGCGTCGACTTTTCTCCCCTGCAGCCACTACTCATGGTGGTCCCGAGCGGCTGCGCCGAGCGCGATGCACCAGGCCAACAGACGAGCGCCTGTGAAGAAGTGCCCGGCGGCATCACCCCGCTACCCGGGTGCTGTCGCCCAAATGGCCAATGCGGCGTCATCGTGGACCTCAGCAACGTCACGTTCATGGGGTCCACGTACGACCTCGGATCGTACGGCTGCCAACCGCCAGAGGACTGGGGTGCCTCACCAACAGGTAGCTGCACGCCCTAGCCCGGCATCCCTATCCAGCACCTGTAGTGAAACTGCAGCGCTACTCACGCCGATCCAGCGCGCACCGGTCGTAAGCGCGTCTGCACGAACCCACCCGGAAACGAAAGATGCTCCGCGAACTCCATCTCGTGGCGCTTCGTCGTTCCCGCGAACAGCGAACGCCCCTCACCGAGCACGACGGGGATCCACGTGACGATCAATTCATCGACCAACCCCGCATCCAGCGCCTGGCGGATCAGTTGGCCGCCATCTACGTACACATCTTTTCCGGCCGCCGTTTCGAGCGCGTCCGCAACCACCGAGGCGAGATCGCCGCTCACCGCCGCGACGCTCGGTCGTGTACTTTGCAGCGCTCGGCGCGTCAGCACTCGCACCGGCAGGTCACCATACGCCCAGTGCTCGTCACCAAAGCTCGACACGACGTCGTAGGTGCGCCGTCCCATCAGCATGACACCTACGTCGCCGAGGAACGCTTCGAAACTCACCGCGCGCGGGTCCGGCGGAAGCGGGTCGGACGGCGTCGGACGATTCGTCAACCAATCGAGGTCGTCATCCTGAGTAGCGATGAAGCCGTCGAGAGAACAAGCGATGTAAACACGAACCGATCCAGCCATGGCTCTGACATACACCGCGACCGGGTGGGAAGGGAGACCGGATAGGCTCGTCCACACTGTGCCGTCGACGCACAGCCGCCAACCCCTACCCACGCGAAGTGCTGCCATAAGTGATCGAGCGCGGCTGGAAGCCTGGATATTCGCCGGCGGGTTCGTCGACATCGGCGACGCCGCGACGCCCGGCGCGTGGCTTTCGACCGGCACCCGTTTCGAGCCATAGGCAGCGTTACCCGTCGCCGAGAAGTCGATCGAAGTCGTCGATGGGCTCAGCATCGGCAGAGACGCGACGCAGTTCTTCCACGAGTTCGTGAGCCCATACGGTTTCGATGTAGGCAAGCGACTCCGTCGACAGGAAGGCGTCCGTAGCCACACCGTAGGTCCGGAACCGCGACACCACCGGTACGTACATGCAATCGGCGATCGTCAGCTGACTTCCGAACAGAAAAGGTCCCGGCCCTGTCTGAAGCGACGCAGTCCAGATGTCGTTCACACGCGCGATCTCGCCCCGCACCTCGTCGGACAGCGCAAAGTCCGCAGCGACGCCGCGCACATTGACCGGAAGCTGCGCGCGGATCGCGTGAAAGTTGCTGGACATCTCGCAGCTGATGGCTCGCGCTCGCGCTCGGATCTCGGTGGCGGCTGGCCATAACTTTGCCGCCGGGAAACGCTCTGCGACGTACTCACAGATCGCCAACGCTTCGTGAATGCTTAGCGAACCATCGATCAGAACCGGCACCTTGCCGGCGCCCGAGAACTGCAAGATCCGATCTTTCCAGCCTTCTTTGGTCTTGAGTCCAACGTCGTGCAGCTTGAATTCTGCGCCGGCCAAGCGAAGCGCCAACCAGGCGCGGATGGTCCAGGAGGAATAGTTCAGGTTGGCGGCGACCAGACGGAGCATTCGGCGACCGTATCGCTCTCGGCCGAACGCCGCTAGTAGGCCCAGGCGCGATTACCGGGCGCCAGGTGATCATGGTCGCGTGGATTCGGGACAAAGGGCCTGGGATGACCCTCTAAGACGTGCGTATCTGTGCCGTCACCGACGAATCGGTCCTCGTTGCTGAACGATTCTAGAGAAGCTCCCATGCAGAGCGCGTCGGCTGTTCCCTTGCGCACGGTTTCCGTCGGCTGCAGCCCGGCGCCGACCCACCCGCACCCCGCGCCGGTAACACCACCGACGCCGGTGGCGAGCGCGGGGTCGCTTTCAGGCTCGCGCTCACTCCCCGGCGCCGCCGTCGAATCCGTCCAAATACTTGAAGAACGCTGGATCGAGCTTGCCGAAGTAGACTTCGTTGTCGGTCCAGAACTTGTGAATGGTTGGGCAGCGACCGGCGCTCGCTTGGAACGTCTTCGTCTCGACGATTTTTGCGGTCGCCGACTCGCGCATCACGACTTCTACCTCGCCATCCCAAAGCTGCATGGTCTTGCGCATGAACTTGCAGTCTCGTTTTTTCTTCTTGGGTTTACCGGTCACGCACGCGACGAGCTGGTGATCCTTAGTCCCGATGGTGGGCGCGCTACGCCGGTCGAACGGAACCTCCATGAAGTACGAGTACTGGTCAGAGGGTCGGTAGGCGATTCGAATTTCTCCTTTCGAACCCTTTACGTAGGGAGCCGTCTGCGGGAACGGAACGCCGTCGCACACCGCGTCGAGGTCGCTGGCCTTCGGAGTCGGCTCGTCTGTGTCGTATGACTTGGACCCGGCCGGCTGCAGCGTGGCCAGGATGGTCGCCAAGCGGGTGCCAAAATCCTGACCTTTGTAGACGGTGCCCTTCTTTGACGTACTCGGACACCGCGCCGCATACGACGTCAAGTCGAAGTCTTCCTTGAGCAGCTCCTTGCCGGTGAGCGCTTCCAGCACGCGGACGGTGTGGGTCATCTCCCAAAACTCGATCTTAACCCCGTAGTAACTGCATTGACCGGGGGCCTTGGCCTTCTTCTTGATCTCTACACATGCCACCAACTCCACCTTGCTAGCCGGCAGCTTGCCGAGCGACCAACCCGCCATTCCGTCCCGTTTGGTTTCGACGTACCGCGGACGCTTGTCGTTGACGTATTGCTGGAAGACCACGACTGGACTGTGCTGCTGCGGGTCGGTTTTCTTGGTGTAGGCGGTGCCCTTCATCTTCTTGGCGGATCCG
>JAUIKB010000680.1 GCA_030430975.1 Polyangia bacterium | reverse complement strand
GAGGACGTCGTCCATTCATCCTGCGCCCAAGTCGCTGTGGTCCGAGACTTACGACGCGACTTGGGCGCAGGATGAATGGACGACGTCCTCCCGTCTCGGTGGGTACGAGCCTCTGGGGGCTCAGTCATCGACATGGTCTCCCACAGTGCCGCTCCGTCTCGCTGCCGCGCGCCGTCAAGCACAGGTGGAGATCGATGCGATCGTTGCACTTGCCCTCGGCATCTCGATCGATGAGCTATGCACTGTGTATCGGACGCAGTTCGCTGTGTTGTACGGCTATGACCGAAACACTTACTACTACGACGCGAACGGCCGCCTCGTGCCCAACGAGGTTCTCAGGGTCTGGCGCCAGAAAGGTGACGAGATCGGCCAGGACGAGCGTTGCAAACGGCCCCGGCAGCAGGCGGGTGAGGTCGAGAACGCGAACAGAGCTTAGAGCGGCCATGCGGACGTTCTACAGCATTTGGCGCGGCGCTTCAGTGCGGCTGGCGGCCGGGTCTAAAGTGCGAACGTAACCTTGGATGCCGCCGGCATGCGACGTCCGACCTGAACCATCCTCGCGGCCTTAAGCGCGTCGACGACGCAGTCCGCGACGGACTCGCCGGCCTCGTTCGGTGGAGCGACGCCGGCGGTCAGCACTTGACCTTTTCGATCGATGTACGCGGTGGCGTGAAATTCGCCGTCGATGCCTTCGACGCACCGGCGCGCCTTGGTTCGCGCGTAGAACAGCGACTTTCCGAGTCGGCTCGGCTCCATGTCCCGCGCGGCTACCGCCGGTTCCATGGAGAACCGCTTGCGGGCGATGCCGTCCCCGCTCTTGGGCCGCGGCCACGATCGGTCGCGAATCAAATCCAGAACGCAGCGCTCGGTGTCTCGATCGCCCAGATCGGATTCACTGACATAAGCCCACTTGACCGAGCCGCGGCGGCTCACGCGCATCACGACTTCGAACTCGCCGCCGATCCATTCGACGCGTCGGGCACCGCTTTCCAAACAGCCGGCTACCTTGGGCCAGAGCTGCTTGAAAGCGTCCTCGTAGTTGTCGTAGCTCAGACCGCCGATTTCGGAATCCGCCGTGGCGCGTTTGCGTTCCTGGCGGTCTTCTGCGTGGCCGCGGACTGAGCCCTGGGGCGCTTCGGCGCCCCGTGCGGAGCGTTCGGTGGTGGCCGTTCCGCACGCTGCGGTGGCGACCAGCATGCTGAGAACGAGGGCGGCCCGAGCGTGGTGGAGCATGTAGGTAAGAGTGCGCTAGCCGTCATCGCCGCGCGACAAGAAAGCGGCCCCTGGGCCGACAGTTCCGCGGCGGCTGAAAAAGTCGCGCTCAGCCGCCCAGTAGCCGACTGCGATGGGACTGGATCCACGGCGAAAGCCCCGAAGAGCTCGTGCCGTCACGTTCCGGCCCGGCCTCTAGGTGGCGCGCGATCGCAACGGCAGCGGCCAACTCAGCCGCTTCGTCCTCCGGAACGCTTCCGCGCAGCAAGGCGTCTTCGTGGCGCGCGATGAACGAGGTGTCGTAGTGGCCGTCGATGAACTCGGGATGACGCATCAGCCGCTGGTGGAACGGCAGGTTCGTCCGGATACCCGTCACGATGTACTCGCCCAGGGCGCGCCGCATCTTCGCGACGGCTCGGGCGCGGGTGGGTGCCCACACGCAGAGTTTGGATATCAGCGGGTCGTAGTTGGCGCTGACCGTCGCGCCCGCGTACGTGCCGCTGTCGTCTCTCACCCCTGGACCCGTCGGTGTACGCAGCTCCTGGATGGTGCCAGGGCTCGGAAGAAACCCGCTGGCGGGGTCTTCCGCGTAGATTCGACACTCGATAGCCGAGCCGTTTCTCTTCAAGTCTGACTGCGAAAATTCGAGCGGCTGACCGGCAGCGACAAGCACCATGGCGCGGACCAAGTCGGTACCGGTGATCAATTCGGTAATCGGGTGCTCAACCTGAAGGCGGGTGTTCATTTCGAGGAAGTAGAACTCATTGTCGGCGCCGAGCAGGAACTCAAACGTTCCCGCGGAGAAATATCCGACCGCGCGCGCCCCTTTTACGGCGACCTCGCCCATTCGCTTGACGACGGATTCGTCTATAGCGGGGCAGGGAGCCTCTTCGACGACCTTTTGATGACGACGTTGGATCGAACAGTCGCGCTCGAACAAGTGCACCATGTTTCCGTCGCGATCGCCCATGACCTGAATCTCGACGTGTCGTGGCTTCACGATCGCCTTCTCCATATAGACGGTTTCGTCGCCGAACGACTTACCAGCTTCGCTTCGGGCGCGCTCCAGCGCCGGCAACAGCTCGGCTTCGCTGTGCACCAGGCGCATGCCTTTACCACCACCCCCTGCGATGGCTTTGAGCATCACGGGGTAACCGATTCGCGCCGCGGTCGCTTTTGCCTCCTCGGCAGACTCAGCGTTGCCGCCAGGCACGATGGGCACACCTGCGGCCTCCATCTTATCGCGGGCTGCGGTCTTGATGCCCATCGCGCGCATGGCGCTCGCTGGGGGCCCGATGAATGCGATTCCGGCCCGTTCGCAGGCGTCGGGAAGGTCCGGGTTCTCCGATAGGAATCCGTAGCCAGGGTGGATGCCGTCGCAGCCGGCTGATTTGGCGACGCTTATGATCTTGTCGACCCGCAGATAGCTCTCGCTGGCGGCGGCCGGTCCGATCGGATACGCCTCGTCCGCCATGCGCACGTGGAGCGCAGCGCGATCGGGTTCGCTGAATACCGCCACGGCGCCGATCTCCATTTCGCGCAGTGTTCTGATGACTCGAACCGCGATTTCTCCGCGGTTCGCGATGAGGACCTTCTTGAGCATGCGCTGTTCTACCACGGTCGGGACAGAGTACAGTGCGCCTGTCGCGCATGGTCGAACGCAAGGAAGTGATAGGGGTCGCCGAGCTTTCTCGGCGCCTCAGGCGGTCCGTCGAAAGTGTCACCGGAGACTTCTGGGTTGAAGGCGAGATAGCTTCGATGACTCATGCCAAGAGCGGCCACGTGTACTTCACGCTCAAGGACGAACGCGCCGACGCGACCCTAGATGTCGTGATGTACGCGCGGGAAGCATACCGCGCGCGTCAGCATCTGGTGTCCGGCGCGCGTGTTCAGATCTGGGGTCGGGCAACCATCTATGCGCCGCGCGGCCGGTTGCAGCTGATCGCGCAATTCGCTCGACCCGTCGGCCGTGGCGCACTGCTCGAAGCACTTGAGAAGCTTAAGGTCAAGCTGCAGAAAGAGGGCTTGTTCGAGCGCGAGCGAAAGCGCCCTCTGCCCGCTGATGTGAAGGTTATCGGTGTGGTAACAAGTTCTCAGGGTGCAGCGATTCACGATATCGTGACGGTCGCGTTTCGGCGCGGCGGTGTTCGAATTATTCTCAGTCCGGCGCGGGTTCAAGGCGATGGCGCGGCGCGCAGCATCGTGCGCGCTATAGGTCGACTCGAGAAGGTTCTGGATGTCGACGTAATGATCATCGGTCGCGGCGGCGGCTCCGATGACGATCTGATGGCGTTCAACGATGAGGCGGTCGCCCGGCGATTGGCGTCGGTTCGCGTCCCGGTGATCAGCGCAGTCGGGCACAAGACGGACACGTCACTGACGGACCTGGTGGCCGACGTTCGGGCGGCGACTCCTTCGGAGGCCGCCGAGCTATGTGTACCAGACGCCGCCCAGCGGCGTCAGCAGCTGAGGCGCGTGACAGGCGTGTTGCGCCGCGCGATGAGCATTCGGCTGGTCGAGCACCGGCACGCCTTGGGAGGGGCGCGCATGGCGCTCGGCGACCCGAGGTTCTTGCTGGCTGAGCGTCAGCAGCGCGTCGACGACCTGACTCTCTCGCTGGGTCAAGCGGTGCGGCGAAACCTCTCGCCCAGCCGCAGCCGGGTGGAGCTTCTTCACCGTCGGCTCTTGGCGCGCCACCCCCGTGCCGTGTTGGCCTCTGCTCGCGGTCGGCTTGAGCCGTTGTTGCCACGTCTGGCGGTTGCTCAGCGCGGTCGGCTCACTGCCGAACGGCGTGAACTGCACGGTCTCAGCGACCGACAGCTTGCGGCGCATGTGGGGCGGTTACGATCGCTGCGTGAGCACTTGGGTCAGACCGCGGCGGCGCTCAACGCGATGTCGCCCTTGGCGGTCTTGGGACGCGGATACTCGATCGCGTTTTCCGAGCAGCGCGCCGTTCGTAGCGCCGGTCAGCTAGCTCCCGGTGACGCTCTGACGG
>JAUIKB010000679.1 GCA_030430975.1 Polyangia bacterium | reverse complement strand
TTCCCGAGCGAGGGGTTCGGCGCTTCCGTGCTCGTCCCCAAGCATTCGACAGAGCTCTTTGAGTCGAGCTGCGCCTGCGAGCTTCCGGACCGTGGTGCCTGCGCCCCCGAGCTTCGTCGCCGTCCAGTGGTCGTCAGCGAGCGCCGCGATCTGCGGGGCGTGCGTGACGCACACTACTTGCTGGGCCACGCCCAGTTCTTTGAGTTGGCGTCCCACGGCTCCTGCCGTCGTTCCCCCCAGCCCGGCGTCGACCTCGTCGAAGATCAGACAGCGTCGGGTACCACGCGTGGCAAGGGCGGCCTTCAGCGCGAGCATGATGCGAGCGAGTTCACCGCCAGACGCGGACGCACAGACGTCTGCAAGAGGCTGAGTCCGCACTGGAGAAAACCGAGCACGACATACAGAAAGTCCGCTCGGACCGAGGTCGTCCGTTGGCAGCACGCGAAATTCGAATCGAGCATGGTACAGCCCGAGCTGACGCAGCCGCCCTGCAACTTCAGCAGCGAGTTTCGCCGCCTCTTGAGTGCGTCGCTCGTGGAGGCGACGCGCCAGTCTTCGACATCGCGCCAGTTTGCGGCGATGCATGGACTTCAGGTTCCTGAGAGTCTCGTCGAGTTCTCGGAGCTCGTCGTAGGCGAGCTGTTTCCGCAGGCGGAGCGAGTCGAGTTCGTCTGCCCGACAACGGTGCAACAGCCGCAGCCGGTCGATGGCCTCGAGCCGTGCTTCTGAATCGGCGGTGTCTTGGGCGTCCTCTACGTGCCCGTCGAGACGGTTAGCTTCGGCGCACAGGTCAACGAGCGCCTCGTCCGCAGCCGCCAACCCCGCGTGGAGTGGCGTCAAGGCTGGATGGTCGTGGCGACTGGCCAGGCGGGTCAACTCTGTGAGTTGATCGCGTAGCGAGCGCTCGCCGTGCTCGACACGGTCAGTGACGGTTGCGGCGAGCGCCGCGACATCGCGAGCGCAACGAGCAAGTGCAACCTGATTTGACAGCGCCGCGTACCGCGGCAGGTCGGAGGCAACCTCATCGAGCTGGTCGAGTTCGTGTCGCAGGGTAGCGATGCGTGCATCCTTGTCGAGCGTTTGCGCTTCGGCGTCCCGCAGGCGGTTGCCGACGCTACGAAGTTCGGCGTACGCACGCCGATACTCAGTCAGTGGCTGGGGTTGATCGATGTAGGTGTCGATCGCGTCCAGTGACCAACCGGCTTTCGTCAACCCGACCGAGCTGTGCTGGGCGCATAGGTCGACCAGACCGGCCAGCACTGTCCCCAAAGCCCTCAGTGGAATCTTGCGACCATTGGCGGTCGCGGCGCCACGCGCAGTTGTTCGGATGCACCGCCGGATCAGGAGCTCGTGCTCGCCAGGTAGCAGCATGGGTTGGTGCTCCAGTCGCAGTCGATCGTCGAGTTCGAAGACGGCCTCTACCGTCGCTTCGCCTCGCACCAAACCAGCTGGCACGCGTCCCCCGCCGAGGACGTGAAGTGCCCGTAGTAAGACGGACTTTCCTGCGCCGGCGTCTCCCGTCAGAGCGGTTAGGCCAGGAGAGAATTCGATGTCGACAGACTTAATGGGCCCGAAGTCGCGGACCGACAGGCGCTTGAGCATGCGCCCGTTGTAGCTCCGATTCGCGACTCTCCACGGATCGCTCCGGTCCTACTGACATTGTTTGTCCGGGCTGGGTCTAGCTGAGCTCGGCGACCAAAGCTTGAGCCTCCAGCAGGCGTTTCCGCTGCGAAGTCAGGCTCTGCAGGTTCGCCTTGGCCTCCTCCACAACTTCCGCGGGAGCCTTGGCTACGAAGCTCGCGTTCCCTAGACGCTTTTCTAGTCCTTGGATGTCTTTATCGATCTTCTTAAGGCGCCGCTCGATACGCTCCGCTTCTTTGGCTGGATCGACATGGCCCTTGAGGCCGACCATGACCTCGATGTCGCCTGCTACGGACAGCACGCAACCCGCCGACCGAGCGCCGCCAGTCGGCTCGACTACTGGAGCGCCATCCGACTTGACCAGCGTGCGAATGAACAACTCTTGTGAGGTCAGTAGCGACCGGACGGTGGCATCGTCGCTGCGCAACCAGACCGGCACCTCCGCGCCAGGATGAACTTCGTGCTCACTTCGGGTCGCGCGCGCGGCGCTGATCGCCGCCATGACCTTGGCCATCTGGTCTTCTGCCTTTTGGTCGGGTCGTCCGTCACTGCCCGTCGGGTACCCCGCGAGCGCGATCGACTTGGCGGCGTCAGCTGGACGCGGCACCCGGTGCCACAGTTCTTCGGTGATGAATGGAACGAACGGGTGGAGCGCGCGAAGAGCGGTCTCGATGACGTGAGCGAGGGTCGCTGCCGTTTCGAGCTTGTCCGCTTCAATTCCTGATTGGAAAATCGGCTTGCTCAGCTCAAGGTACCAGTCGCAGAGTTCGTCCCACAGGAAGTGATACAGCGCGTGTGAGCCCTCATCGAGACGGAAGTCGTCGATGCCCTTCGTGGCTTGGTCGACAGCTCCCGCCAATCGCGAGAGAATCCAACGATTCAACAGCAGCTTGGGCTCACGCGGGGGTGTCCCTGAGTTCTCGGTGCCCTGAAGGTGCGACAGCGAGTACCGCACCGCGTTGTAAAGTTTGTTACAAAAGTTTCGATAGCCCTCGATCCGCTTGGGGCTTAGCGCGATGCGCTTGGCCTGGGGAGAGTAGCTACACAGCGCCATGCGTACGGCGTCGGTGCCGTATGCAGGAAACGCGGCGCCCATCTTGGCGGTTGACGGGTAGGCTTGCTTGAATTTCTTGAGGGCTTCTTTTTCTGGCGCGCCAGGCAGTGCCTTGGTGACGACGGTGTTGAACTCGGCGCCGTGGATCAGATCGAGAGGGTCGATGGTATTGCCCTTGACCTTGCTCATTTTCTGACCGGTTTCGTCCACGACGAGCCCGTGCAAAAGGACCCGCTTGAACGGGACGTCGCCCATGAAATGGAGCCCCATCATCATCATTCTCGCGACCCAGAAGAACAGGATGTCGTATCCCGTCTCCATGTCGCTCGATGGGTAGAATCTCTTTAGCTCGAGGGTTTGGTCGGGCCACCCGAGGGTCGCGAAAGGCCACAGTCCAGACGAAAACCAGGTGTCGAGCACATCTTCGTCGCGCTTGACGTTTGTGCTGCTGCAGTGGCGACATTCGTCGACTGATGCGTCTCGCGTGACCGTGATCTTTTCGCAGTCTTGACAATGCCATGCGGGAATCTGATGGCCCCACCAGAGCTGCCGAGAGATGCACCAGTCTTGGATGTTGGTGAGCCAGTGCTCGTACGTTTTGACCCATTCCGCTGGAATGATCTCCGTTCGGCCGTCGCGTACCGCCTCGAGCGCAGGATCGGCGAGGGGTTTCGTTTTGACGAACCACTGAGTGCTGATGATCGGCTCGACGATCGTGCCCGAACGCTGCGACCGCGGGAGCGTCATGATGTGTTTCTTGGAGCCGCGTTCAAGGCCGAGCTCCGCAAGTCGTGCCTTGACTTGCTTTCTGGCCTTGAAGCGTTCGACCCCGGCGAACTCACCGCACAGCTCGTTGAGCGTCCCGTCCAGATTGAGGATGTTGATCTCTTCGAGCTGGTGACGTTTGCCGGTCGCGAAGTCATTGAAGTCGTGGGCGGGAGTGACCTTTACCGCGCCAGTCCCGAAGTCCATATCCACCAAGATATCATCGGTGACAATGACAATGTCTCGATCGACGAACGGATGCTTCAGCACCTTGCCGTGCAATTCCTTGTACCTCGGGTCATCCGGGTGAACGGCGACGGCGGTGTCGCCGAGCATCGTTTCCGGTCGCGTGGTCGCAACGACCAGTTCTTCGGGTGAGCCCGGCTGCGGGTCTTTCACCTGGTAGGCGAACTCGTACAGCTCGCCCTGGACGCCTTCTTCTGTTTCGACCTCGAGGTCGCTGAGCACTGTCTGGGTTTCCACGTCCCAGTTGACCAACCGCGTGTCGCGGTAGATCAGCCCTTGTTCGTACATCTGGACGAAGGCGTGGGTTACGGCGCGGGACATGTCGGGGTCCATCGTGAAACGATTGCGGTCCCAGTCCGCTGAGCATCCGAGCACACGCATCTGTTCGTGAATTCGACCGCCGCTCTGTTCTTTCCACTTCCAGATGCGTTCTATGAACTTCTCGCGCCCAAGGTCATGGCGAGTGAGGCCCTCGCGCTTCAGCTGGCGCTCGACGACGGTTTGAGTGGCGATGCCGGCGTG
>JAUIKB010000678.1 GCA_030430975.1 Polyangia bacterium | reverse complement strand
TTCGGCGCTTTCCCGCTTGACGGCGAGGCGGTTTCGCGCGTCCGGACGCGCCGCGTTACCGGCGTCGCGTGCCATGGATCCTCACGCCTGGGCAAGATCCGAGCGGAAAACTGGGCCCAAGCCCGCCTGGTCAGCGATGTTCGCCGCCATGTCAGCCCAGGTCTCGTTTCCACAACCCCCAACCTCTGCTTCCGGTGCCGTTATGCTCGCCACGGAACAGCACCGCATCGACCTGCGCAGTTCGGCGGTCGACGACGGCCTATTGGTCGTGGATGTTGAACCGCCTGGTCCGAGTATGCGTGGCCGCCTGGCTCTGCTGATCGAAGCGACCATTGAAGCGGTTCTGGAAAGTGGCGGCGCGGCGCCCCCTGGCGTCGGCGCTTCCAGTGATCTCGACGCCAGCCTAAGCGACCAGCTGTACCGCGCCCGCCAGCTCGGCAAGCGTGGCATCGCCCTGGCCCTGCCACCGCTGGGTGGCATCGCGAACCTGGCATCGGCGCTGGATGCCGAAGACTCGGCCGTGCTGCGGTGGTGGATTCACGCCGCCCAGGAGCGTCCTGTGCGTCTAACGCTCAGCGAGTGCGATCGCGGCCTCGGGGTGTACGGGCCACCGCTGAGTCTGTACGCCATCCTCACTCAAGCCGGACAGGTCGCAAAAGAGTCCACCGCACCGTCGGCGTCGCCGGAGCTCACCCATAGCACCGGCACGATGGAAGTGGCCGAACGCGCCCGCGAAGGCGCTGTGGCCCGTCAACTTGAGCTGGCGATCCACGAGTCGGGCCGTGAGGACGTCACCTCCCCAGAGGAGAACAGACAGCAAGCCGGCTCGCCGCATGAGGACTTGCAGCCGGCAGCGGAACCGCCAGACGGCTCCGCGTCCGCGAGCGTCGATCCCGAGACTCTCCCGCAACAGCCCGCCGAGACAGAACAACCGGCCGAGGCAAAGCCGCAGCAAGACGACGAGCCAGGTTCGACTGCCGACGCAGTGGTCGCTCACCTGAGCGCAGAGCCAGAGCCAGAGCCAGAGCCAGAGCCAGAGCCAGAGCCAGAGCCAGAGCCAGAGCCAGAGCCAGAGCCAGAGCCAGAGCCAGAGCCAGAGCCAGAGCCAGAGCCAGAGCCAGAGCCAACCACGTCGGAGCAAGCAGTACAGGCGCCGCCCGCACAAGACGCGCTGGGTCGAACGCTGGCAGCGCTTGAGCAACTCGACCGTGAACTGGAGGAACTCGACGCCGAGGACGACGACGGCGACGACGAAGAGGCTCAGCAGTTCGCAGCGCTCTTCGACGACGACGATACACCGAGCATCGAGCCACCCGACGTTGCGCTCGCGTCAGCGCCGTCGGACAGGACGGAAGTCGCCCGGCCAGTCGAAGCGGGGGCCGTCGCCGCTGAGCCTCCACCTGCACCCATTCCCGAGGACGTGTGGCGCGGCTGGGCTCGTGAACTCGACGCCGCCCGGGGACCGAAACCGCTCGCCGTGGTGGAGCGACTATTCGCGTCCGCCTACGTGCCGCTGTGCGACGCTATCGCGCGCGGATTTGCCGACGACGAAGCCGTCCGCACTTGCGCCGACTGGGCAGCGAGTTTCGAACGCAGCTACGGCGAGGCTTACGACGCGCTTCGACTACGCGGCAAGCGACCGACCATGGTGCTCGATGTGCCGGAGATCGGACACCGCATGGCTCGACTGCACGGCGCCAAGGCGGTGCAGCTAATCCTGGTCGACGGAATGCGTTTCGACCTCGGGCTGGCGATGCACGAGCGACTCAAGCCACTGCTCGGCAAGGACGCGGCGTGCACGGAGCGTCTCCTTCTATGGTCGGGTCTGCCGTCGACGACCGCAGAGCAGCTGGAGTTGATCGCCCGGGGCCCGGAGGGTCTGCGAGATGTGACGCCGGACTCGAGTCGTGACGCGCCGGTCGCCCGTGGCCGAGCCGCCACCGCGCTGCGCCGGATCAAAGCGGGGCAGCGCGAGCTCCTCAAGCTCGATCTGGTCGAGTCGCGCCTGTGCGATGCGGGTGCCGTGACGCCAGCGCGGCTGGACGAGCTCGCCGACGCTGTAGCTCACTCGCTCGCGGACAACCTTCGCCGCCTGCCGCCGCGGACGCTCGCGCTAGTATTCGGAGATCATGGCTTCTTGCTCGACGAGGATCGCATTCCCCACCAGGGCGGCGCGAGTCCCGACGAGGTCCTCGTGCCGGCCTTCGCGTGGCTCGTCGGCAGCGTCCACTGAGCACGTCCGTTACGGCATTCGGGGCGCGACTGAGTCGCGCCCTTTTTTTTTGTTCGAAACCGCCAGCTGGCTCGTCCGAAATCGAAGTTGGCTAGTCGCTACTGCCACCGCTCGGGATGGGATTCTGTTCCTTCTCCAGGTAGCGAAAGATCGTGCGTGGATCGACTCCCAGGTCGCGGGCCGTCTGCGTCCGGTTGCCGTTGTTGCGCTCCAAAACCTCCAGCACGTACTTGCGCTGAAAGTCTTCCTTGGCCTTTTCGAGCGGCATGATCGGCTGCTGCGCTTCGGGCCCGAGATCCAAGTCTTCGGGACTCAAGAGAGTGCGCTCGCACAACACGAGCGCCTTCTTGATGCGGTTCTCTAGCTGGCGGATATTGCCCGGCCAGTTGTAGCGCTTGATCGCGGCCAGCGCCTGAGGTGCATAGCCGCGAACGGGGCTCTGCATCTCGTCGGCGTACTTGCTAAGCAGCGCCTTGGCGATGATGAACACGTCATCCCCACGGTCCGCGAGCGGCGGTAGCCACAGGTTGACCACGTTCAGGCGATAGTAGAGGTCTTCGCGGAAGTCGCCTGTCTTGATCATCTCGTCGAGATCGCGATTGGTCGCCGCGACGATCCGGATGTCGCATTTTTCTGGACGAGAATCACCGACCCGAAACACAACGCGCTCCTGGATCGCGCGCAGCAGTTTGACCTGCAGCGAAGTCGTCAGCTCGCCCACCTCGTCCAGAAACAGCGTGCCCTCGTGCGCCAGCTGGAACTTGCCGGGTCGACTCGCGATCGCGCCAGTGAACGCACCCTTGACGTGGCCGAACATCTCGCTCTCGATGAGGTTCTCGGGGATGGCGCCGCAGTTGACCGTGATGAACGGCCCGTCCACTCGGTTGCTACGACGGTGCAGTTCCCGCGCGATCAGTTCCTTGCCGGTTCCAGTCTCACCCGTAATCAGCACGGAGATATCGGTGGCGGCGACCTTTTGAAGCTTGCGGAACACCTCGAGCATCGAGGGGCAGGCCCCGATGATCTCGCCGAAACGTTTGTCGTGGAGTTCTTCTTCTAGCTTCTTCTTGTCGGCGCGTAGAGCCGTCAACAGCATCGCGTTCTGAAGAATGAGCGACGCCTGACCGGCGAACACCGTGAGTACCTCGAGCTGCTGGCGGTCGAACAGGTGCTTAACCTGGTCGTTGGCGACGTACAGACAGCCGATCACCTCGCCTTGGCTCAACAGTGGCGCGCACATCACGCTCGACAGCTGCAACGCCATCACGCTTTCGCTCTTGCCAAAAGTGGTGTCGCTCAAGGCATCGCTCACGATGACCGCTCGCTTGTTCTCGATCACCTGCTGCACGATGCTGTCGCTGATCTTGCCCGCAGCGTCTTGAATCGCCTCACGCTTCACGTTGCGCGCGGCACGTACTCGAGGGCCGGCATCGCTCTCCGCCGGATCGACCAGCAGCACCATCCCCCGCGCCGCGCCCGTGAATTCGATCACGTCATCGAGCAGCATTTCGAGCAGCTCGTCCACCGACGTGGTCGTCATCAACCGTTCACTGAAGGCGTGCAGCTTCCGCAACCCGCCGACCTCGTTGCCGGAGCTGTCGGCGTCTGGCGCCTGCTGGGGCAGCTCGCTGAACATGCTGAAACCGAGCTGCGCCGCAGCTAACGTGAAGCGGTCGCCGTGAACCAAGCGGGCACGGCGCTTCTTTTTTCCGTTGATCTGAATCTCTGCGGAGCGGCTCAACTCCTCGAGCTGAAAGTCACGACCGTTGAACGCGATCTGCGCATGATGCTCTTCGACGCTGCGATCGGGAATGGCGACGTCATTACCCAACCCTCGACCGATCGTCGTCAGCGGCTTGGTGATCGGAACGAGGAGCGGTGGCCCCTCTGCCGGAAAGTATCGGATCATCGCCATAATGCACGAGCAGCGTAGTGGCCATCGACAGCGATGCCCAACACAAACCGCTGATGCGTCGAATCGGCGTTCCCGGCCGCCGTGA
>JAUIKB010000677.1 GCA_030430975.1 Polyangia bacterium | reverse complement strand
TTCGGTGTCGAGCGACCACGACGAGCATCGCGCCACGCCGCGCGTTGAGTTGACGGATTTCGAAGTTGAGCACCTGCCGCGGCTGGCGGACTGGTTGCGCCAACCGCACGTCGCGCCGTGGTACCCGGAGCCGTCCGACAACCTTGCCTGGGCGCGTCATCCGCCTCACGGCGCCGGACACGCGTTGATCACGGCGGACTACGACCCGGTCGGATACGTTCGATGGCAGGCGGTCGATCGCGAGACATTGGATTCGGTTGGGCTCACCGACATTCCGGCCGGTTCGGTCGACATCGACATCCTGATCGGTGATCGCAAACACACGGGCTGCGGCGTCGGCGTAACGGCGCTGCGGATGCTGGTCGACCAACTGCGTGTGGATGCGGCGGTGCCGTTCATCGGGCTCACCACATCAGTCGACAACACCCACGCCCAGAGCGCGTTTCGAAAAGCCGGCTTCCGGTTCGACCGACACTATGCACCCGAAGGGTTCGGCGAGTGTTGTTTGATGGTGTTGAAGCGCTGAGGTCTTACGGACGAAAGACGTAGACAGCTCCCGAGTTTGATGACGAGTTGTCGCTCTCGTCGCCGTTGACGCCAGTCGCGTTGCTGTCCTCGAACTGTGCTGAGACGGCGAACGTATCGCCACTGGCCGCGACCGCAGTCCCGAACAGGTCGACGGCGTCGGTGTTGCTCGCTTTGACGTAGGCTTGCTGCGTCCAGGTCGTGTCGGTTCGGACGAACCAGTACGCGGCACCGGCGCCATTGGCCGTGTTGTCGGTGTCGTCGCCGTTGAGTCCGGTGGTTGCCCCGTCCTCGCGCTGGGCGCCCACCACGACCGTGTCGCCGGACACAGCAACGCTAATGCCGAACGCGTCGTTGGCGTCGGTGTTGCTCGCTTTGACGTAGGCTTGCTGCGTCCAGGTCGTTCCAGTGCGGTGGAAGATGTAGGCGGCCCCCGTGCTGGCGAAGCCGGTGGATTGGTCGCCGTTGACGCCTGTGGCCGTGCTGGTCTCGTCGATGGCGCCGGCGACGAAGGTTGCGTCCGGAGTCATGCTGCCGTCAGCGCCTGAATCCGCGCCACCATCGCGCGTGTCGTCGCTGTCGCTGGCGCAAGCGGTGACGCTGGCGGTGAACGATAAGAGACAGACGGCTCCCCAATACTATTTCATGCGGAAATGGTAGGGTGCGATAGGGTGCAGTTCAACTGAGCCGTCGATGAACGGACGCTGAGCGGACGCGCATCTCCGCCTAAAGTCCCGCGAGGGTGCGTACGCGCTTTGCTGCAGGGCTCTTCGGGTAGCGGCTCAGGAACGAGCGTGCGGCTGCCTTGGCCTCGGCGTGGCGCCCGGCTGCGTTCAGGGCTTCGATCCGCAGCACCATGACCTCCACGCCGAATGCGCCCTTTGGGAACCGCTCGCGGTAGCCGGCGATGCGGTCGAGGGCGCCGTTCGGGGATCCACCGCGCAGCGCTCGATTGATGGCGTCCACTTCGATCCGTTCGTCGGCCAGGGACGGGCGGGCTGTGCCGGGCGTGACGTTCGTCGCCGGAGCAGCTGGAAACTCCTTCGTCGGAGCGGCGCTCCGCGTGGGAGCTGACGACGGCTCGCTGGCTGTCGGCGATGACGTGGCAGCCGGCGCCGTAGCCATGACGCGCGGCGCGCGGCGCGATGTATCCACCGACGCAGCGTCGACCAGCGCCGTGGGCGCAGGGGTCAGAACCTCGCTGGCGGCGACGGTGGCGCCGCGCGCCAGCGCACCGATTACGAGCCACTTGGCGAGCGACGTTCCCGTCAGCGCTGCCGCCTTGGTCGTCGCGACCGTGGCGGTTGCAACGCTCACGGCGCTCAGTGCACGCCGTCGAGCTCGCTCCGATGGCTCACGGCGACGAGCCGCCTGAAGCAGGTCGCGCGTCAGATCGAGCGAGCTGGGATCGTCCAGCAGGCGTTTGGGATCGGTCATGAAACGCCTCCTGTGTGCGATCGCTGCCGAGCGTGCAGGCGAGCAACGTGCTGTTGGAACGCGGAGCGGGCGCGACGGAGTCGAGAGGCCGCCGTGCCCGGGGCGATGTCGAGGGTCGACGCGATCTCTTTGGTCGTGAGCTCTTCCAGCTCGTAAAGGATAAACACGGCGCACAGCTCCTCGGGCATCTGGTTCAGAATGCTCTGCATGATGCGTTCGGCGTCGTGCTGCGCGAGGCGTTCGGCGGGACCCGGCTCCGGATGCTCGACGGATTCGAGAATGTCGTCGCTGACGTGATGCCGGCGCCGGCGCTGTTCCTTCAGGCGCAGCGCGATCCGATAGCCGGTGCTCATCATGAACGAACGCTCCTTGCCGGCTTCGATGTCGGACAGCTTACGTGCCACCACCACGAGCATCTCCTGGAACACGTCGTCGACGTCGTCATCGTCCAGTCCCAGGTGCCTCAAGAATCTCCAGATCGAACGGAAGTGCTCGTCGACCATTTGACGCAGACGCATCTCGCTGGGCGCGACGGCCGGGTGGGCTGTCGCGCTTCTGAATAGTGATGCGGAAGGGCTCACGAGATGGGCGATCGAAAGGCTGACACAGGTGAATCCGCCTGCGCGCTCGGTTTGATCACAAAAACTGCACGCCGAACGATAAATCGAATCCGCCACTGACCGCTGGAATGGGGTGCACGACCCGCCTTGGGCTTTCGAACACGAAGGTGTCTCTGAGGAAATGAACGCCGACCAACGCGCGAACGCCGAGAAACAGGGGCCCGATCAGGGTTGAGCGGGCTCCGCCGACGAGGCTCATGGTCGGTATCCACGCGGTGTCCGAATCTGCGGTGATGTCCGGCGCCTTGCCGGATGCGCGGACCGCAGCGACCCCCGGGGCGGCGCAGATCTCTAGGGACACGTTCGCGGACGTTCGCGGCGTCCAGGGACACCAGTCGAGTCGCACGTCGAACCATTGATAGTCAGCTGCGTCGTCATCTGGCGTGAGTATGGACGACCGCGCATAGGCACCGGAAAAGCGAAACCGCTCCAGCCACGGCAGACCAGGACTGCTGAGCGAGCTTGCGAGCTGCGCACCGATCAACACCGTTGGCAGTACGCCAACGCGCAACGCTAGGCCCGCCTCGATGTGAGCTTCGGGCGGCGGCCGGTCGTCGCGGGGTCGTGCGCGCGGCGGTGGCGGCGACGGCGTCGGAGCGGGAACCGAGCTAGCGATACGCTGAGTATCTGAGGCATCGGCCGGTTTGGCGATCCTCGGTGCGGTCGCGGGCAGGCGTCCCACTGCCGAGGGAGCCGGATCGGAGGATACGGGTAGCGCGCCGGTCTTGGCATTGGGATCGACGGCTACGGCCGCAGCTAGGGCCAGCGCGCTGACGACCTCCGCGCAGTTGGGGTCGGAGAAGCGACGTGTCGACGTGCTCTGTCCCTTCGTTGCGATCTGAAGCGAACCATCAAAGCCGTTGGCAGCTCCGGCGACACTCACGACGAGACGGCGTGCGCTGGGAGTTGCGACGAATGCAACGCGGTCGGTCCGCGCCCGCACCTGATTCATGAAGTCGGCGCGAGTTGGGCAAGAGGCCGGCGCATCATAGGTCAGCCGTAGCGGCTCTTCGGCGGCGGTCTCTTCAGCCTGTGCTAAGCCGGTCGCGGCGAGTACGCCGGTCAAGACCATCCAGATGTGAGTGGGGCGCAGCACGAGCGATAGTCGTTGCTTCATCCACACCGTGCATTCAAGGCCGGTCGTACTCAACGCAACATTTTCCGAAAGATCATTTTTCGTGATCAGAGTGGCGCTGCCGCCGGATGTACGGGCGGAGGAACCAAGATGCTTGTAGCTCGATTAGGAATGGCAGTGACGATCGCTGCAGTGACGACCGCGTGTATCGGATCCGATCGCACGCTCGGAGATGGCAAAGACCGGATCAACGCCGGCGGCGCTGGCGCGCAGGCCGGCACAGGTGGCACGGCGGCGGCTGCGGGTACCGGTGGTACGGCTGGCTTCGTGGCGGGCGGTACCGGTGGTACGCCAACCGGCGTTACCGGCGGTATCCCGACTGGCGGAACCGGGGGCACGCCCGCGGGCGGCACCGCAGGCACGGCGGGGGCCGGCGCAACCGCGGGTACGGCCGGCACCGCGGGAACGGCTGGCGCTGGCGGCACGGCGGGAACGGCTGGCGCTGGCGGCACCGCAGGAACGGCTGGCACAGGCGGCACGGCGGGAACGGCTGGCACAGGCGGCACCGCGGGAACGGCCGGTGGC
>JAUIKB010000676.1 GCA_030430975.1 Polyangia bacterium | reverse complement strand
AACATCGGTCAGGCCGACTACGCCACCGCCAACGAAGTGCTGAACAAGGTCGCTTGGGTGGAGGCTCGGCGCCGCGGAGGCTGCGTCGTCAAGTCGCTCGGCTGGGGCCCCTGGGAGGGCGGCATGGTCAGCCCGCAGCTCAAGGCTCACTTTGAGCGCATGGGCGTACCGCTGATTCCGCTGCACGTCGGCGCCCGCATGCTGGTCGACGAGCTGCGCAGCCCCCAGACCGATCAGGTCGAGATGGTGCTCGGCGGTGAGCCGCGCCCGGAGGCTTTGGCGCCGAGCGCGACACCTCGAGCGCTGCTCCTCGACGTGCTGGTCGATCGAACCAGTCATCCGTTCTTGAGCGACCACAGCATTCAGGGCACGCCGGTCGTTCCCGTCGTGATGGCGATCGAGTGGTTCAGCCGCGCGGCGCGCGCCTATCGTCCAAGGCTCAAGCTCGGCCAGCTCAAGAACGTCAAGGTGCTGCGCGGCATCGCCCTCGACAACTTCGATAGGGCGAAACGGCTGGTCGTAAAGTGCGAGCAGCTTTCCAACGGTGACGGCGCGCTGATTGGTCTCGAACTCGTGGACGATAGCGGCAACCGCTACTACTCAGCCCAGGCGCAGATGGTCGAGCGATCCGTCGTCGCGCCGGTGAGCGCAGGGTCCGACGCACCCGAAACGCTCGGACTGCAAGCGTGGGGCGATCGCAAGGTCTACGACGGCAACGTCCTGTTCCACGGCCCCGACTTCCAGATGATCGAGCGCATCGACGGCGTCAGCGACAAGGGTATCGCTGCGGAAATGAACGGAGTCGCGCGCACCGACTGGGCCCAGCCGTGGTGCACCGACCCGCTGGCGCTCGACGGCGGTCTGCAGCTAGCGCTCTTGTGGTGCAACCACGTGCTCGGCGGCAAGTCGCTTCCGACCAGCATCGGTGAGGTGCGGACGTTCAGCGACCGCCCGGCAGAGGGACCGCTGCGCTGCACGCTGACCGGACGCAACGCCTCCGGCCAGAGAGCGGTGTCCGACCTCGTGTTCCGCGACGCGGCCGGACGGGTAGTCGCCGAACTCGACGGCGTCGAAACGCACAAGCTCCCCGCGTAGCGCACGGACCCAGTGACAGCATCCGAACCACTCGAACCGATCGCGGTCGTCGGCCGCGCGTGCCTGCTTCCCGGCGCCAGCACTCCCGACGAACTCTGGGCGCTGATCCGCGATGGGCAATCGCAGCTCGGCCCCGTCCCGCAAGGGCGTTGGCGTCTCGCGCCTGAAAAGGCGCTCAGCTCTCCGGGCGATCCGAAGCCGGACACCGCCTGGTCTGATCGGGGCAGCTACGTTCAGGGGTTTGCCGAACGCTTCGACCCAAGCGGCTTCGCTGTCGACGCCGACGCGATCCGCCAGCTCGACCCGCTGTTTCAATGGGTGTTGCACACGGCGCGGGAGGCGCTGCGCGATGCCGGACACGCTGGCTCGAACGAGCACGTCGGCGCGGTGTTCGGCAACCTGAGCTTCCCGTCGGCGGAGATGAGCCACTTCGCCGAGAGCGTGTGGCTGCAGACGGACGGACCGGATCCGCACAACCGCTTCATGTCGGGGCTGCCGGCGCTCCTGCTCGAGCGCGCCCTCGGCCTGGGAGGCGGCGCGTTCGCCTTGGACGCGGCATGCGCCTCGTCGCTATACGCGATCAAGACAGCATGCGACTGGCTGCGAGAAGGGCGTCGCGACCTGGTGCTGGCCGGCGCGGTCAACTGCGCCGACGACCTGTTCATTCACGTCGGGTTCACCGCGCTGCAGGCACTCAGCAAAACGGGCCAGAGTCGCCCCTTCCACGCCGACGCCGACGGTCTCGTTCCGGCCGAGGGCGCCGCATTCGTGGCGCTAAAGCGACTGTCCGACGCCGAGCGCGACGGCGACACGATTCACGGCGTGATCCGCGGCATCGGGCTCTCCAACGACGGTCGCGGCAAGGGGTTCCTGGTACCGTCGGCGGAGGGTCAGGCCCGCGCGATGCAGGCGGCGCTGGCGCAGAGCAGCCTCTCACCGGACGACATCTCGCTCATGGAGTGTCACGCCACCGGCACGACGCTCGGTGACGCGACAGAGCTCGACAGCCTGACTCGCGTCTACGGCGAGCGCTCCGAAGCGCTGCCGGTCGGCTCGCTCAAATCCAACCTCGGGCACCTCATTACCGCCGCAGGCGTCGCCGGACTGATCAAGGTGCTCGAAGCGATGCGCCACCAGGTCCGGCCCCCGACGCTCCACGTGGAAACGCCGAACCCGGCGGTGACGAGCGATACGTTCCGCCTCCTGGCGACGAGTGAACCGTGGCACAGCGAAGGTCCCCGGCGCGCTGGTGTTTCTGCTTTTGGTTTTGGGGGCAACAACGCCCACCTGATCGTCGAGGAGTACTCGGGGGCCGAGACATCGAACCGCTCGGCGACGAATCAGCTCCAAGGCGGTTCGGACACCGTCGCGGTTGTGGGCATTGGGGTCATCGCCGGCTCCGCATCGGACCGTGCGGCGTTCACGGACGTGCTATTCGGCGACGGGGATGCGTTGAGCGACGGACCGGATGGCCTTCGTGAGGGACGCGCCGCCGACATCGCCGTCGATCTGCTCGCGCTCGGTATTCCGCCGAACGACTTGGACCAGACGCTGGCGCAACAGCTGCTCATGCTGCAGGCCGGGCGCGAGGCGATGGCGGAGGTCGACGACCTGCCGCGCGAGCGCACCGGGCTGTTCGTCGGCATGGGTGCGGACGCCGAGGTCGCACGGTTCGGGGCGCGCTGGCGGCACGGCGAGGGGTTCGTCGACTCGCTGACGGCGGCTGGCGTCATCGGCACGATGCCGAACATCTGCGGCAACCGCTTGAATCGACAGTTCGATATCGGTGGCGGCAGCTGCACGGTATCGGCTGAGGAAGCGTCCGGTCTAGTCGCCATGGACCTGGCAGTCGGAGCTTTACGGCGCGGCGACCTCGACGCGGCGCTGGTCGGCGCGGTGGACGTCGGGTGCGAGCCGGTCCAGCGCGCAGCGCTGCGCGTGCTCGGAAACGATGCCCCCGCCGGCGACGCCGCCGTGGTGCTGGTTCTGAAGCGGCTCGACGACGCGCAGCGCGATGGCGATCGCGTATATGCGGTGGTCGAGAGTCATGAAACGATCCCACGCAAGGCTGCCAAGAAAACGGATGGCGTGGCGTGGGGACCGAGTCATCGAACCATCACGCCCCGTTTCGGACACGCTCACGCCGCATCCGGCTTGCTACACCTGACGGCGGCAGCGCTGACGTTACATCATCGTCGTCACGCGAACGGCGCGCCGTGGCTTACCGGTCGCACCCGGCGCTCGCATGTACGGACCGCACCGTTCGGCGGAACGAGCGCGCACTGTTGGACGCTCGCAGAAGCTCCGGAATCACGGACCGTCCGCGAGACCGACGTGCCTCAGCTACATCTGTACCAAGGCGCGACCGACGTAGACGTCCTGCGAGCGCTAACGGCCGGCCAGATCTCCGACTTCGACGCCGAACCTCAGGCTGCTCGGCTTGTGCTCTGCGCGCGGGACGACCAGGAGTTCGAACGCCGCGTCGTGCGGGCCGTCGCGCATATCGAGACCGGCGCACCGCCCGGCGTCGGAGTGCACTACCGAAGCGCACCCGTCGACGGGGAGATGGCGTTCGTGTTCACGTCGGCCGGTTCCGCTTATCACGGCATGGGTCAGCAGCTGCTGTACGACTTGCCCGAACTCGGTAATGCATTGGCGGCGCGCTTCGACGGCATGCGCGACGCGCTACATTGGGTTTACGATCCGAGCCAGCCGCCGGCAGGCGCCGCCGAGCGGTTGTGGGGCGCATCGGCGGTGTGCCAGCTGCACGCGGAGCTGACGCTGAACCTGCTCGGCCTCAAACCCACCGCCGCGATCGGCTACAGCTCCGGCGAGAGCAATTCGCTATTCGCTTTCGGCGCCTGGCGCGACATGGACGCGATGCGCGAGGACTGCACGCGCACCGGGCTGTTCGACCGGGAGCTGGGCGGCGAGTTCAACGTGGTCAAGCGCGTCTACGGCCCGGAAGCCGACTGGGCGATGTGGTCGGTGCTCGCGCCGGTCATCGACGTGAAGACGGCGCTCGCCGACGAGCCGCGCGCACACCTGGCGATCGTTCACACACCGCGCGACTGCGTCGTGGGCGGCTCGGTCGACGCATGCCAGCGCATCGTCGAACGGATCGGTAAGCAACGCTGCCGGCCGCTCG
>JAUIKB010000675.1 GCA_030430975.1 Polyangia bacterium | reverse complement strand
GGTGCGTGCGTCCACCGTGCGCTTGAAGAGCCTGGTGGTGCAGGCGCGGGGTGGCGCTATCGACGGAACGCGCGTGGGGGCCGACATCGATGCCGCTGTGGAAGTGGAGAAAGGCGTCGCGACCGTCACGCTCAAGACCGCCACGCTGGTCGCCGACGGTCTGCCGCAAGACCTGACGGCGCAGCTAACACTCTTTGCCACCCTGCGTGTGGCAGACGACGTGGCCGCGGAGTTTAGCGCGTTCGGCTCGGTGCTCGGAGAGCCAGTCACTTTCGCCGGTGAAGTGCGTGGATCGCACCTAGACGTGGCGGTCGAGTCTCCCGAAGTCGAGCAGCTTCTACGACACTGGCTGCCGGACGTCGGCTGGGGAGCGGCGCCGTCACTGGCGCTCAGCGCATCGGGGCCCTTTTCCCGTTTGCAAGTTGCGCTTCAGGCGACGACAGCAGCCGGTCGCGTTGAGGCGACCGCAGTCGTCGCCACGAGCGGCGTGCCACGCATCGATTTCGTCGCAGGGGCCGACCGGCTCAATCCAGCGAAGTTCGCAGCCGACGCTCCGTCAGCGCGAGCGAGCGTCGGACTGACTGGGCACGTTGAGTTTCCGCCCCAAGCCAAGTTTCCGCGTGGCGATGTAGTAGCCAGCGTTTCACCATTAGAGATCGAAGGTCGCGCGGTTCCCGCTTCCGTTCACACCGTGGAAGTCAAGGCACAGGACGATATTCGAATCCAAACCGAAGCGCTGAGCGACACGCTGACGCTGCGTGCGCGGACGACGGTTGATGCCAAGGCGCTCGTCGTGCGCACGACGATATCTCAACTCTCGGCGGACCTGGGGGCGCTAAAGCTTGGCGTTGGTGGGCGCTTGAACGCAAACGGCCAGGCACGCATCGATATCCCGAGCAAGACCATCAAGGCAGAGCTGAGAGCTGACGCTTCTGGCGTGGAGGCTCCGGGTTCAGTCCGCGCTGACCGCGTGGGCGTCGAGGGGACGGTGTCCGGAACGTTTTCCGATCCGCAGCTCAACGCCAAGTTGACCGGTGCGAACGTCGAGGCAGGCGGCCAGCGTTTTGATCGTGTGCGACTCTCGGCGCGCGGCGATCTTGACTTCCTACAAGTGAACGGAGTCGTTAAGCCTAGGAAGTTGGGTCCGACCAACGTCTCGGTCGGTCTACGGCTCCGTCCGAGGCTAGAAGTGATCGACCCCTCGATTCGCATCCCGAGCGCTCGACCGGACAGCCGCCTGAACATCGCTGCGCAGCGGATTCGGCTCGTGCCCGGTGGTGTGGATATTCGCGGTCTCGAGATCACAGGGGCCGGCGAAGTGCGAGGCGATGTGGCGGTGCGAAACGGTCGGATCGATGTGGATGTCGAAGGGCGTGGCGTCGAGATCGCCGAGTTTCTCAAGCTGGCGCGCGGCTTTGGGGTGTCGGGACTACCGCCGCAGTTGCGGGGTGTGGCGGACTTTGATGTCGATCTGGACATGCAGCGTGGTGACGCCGACGGGCAGTTGACCCTGACCGTGCGCGATCTGCGCGTGGCGGGCGTCCGACAGGCAGAGCTGCTCGCAGACTTCCTGATCCGCGGACGTAGAGTGCAGGGAGCTGCCCGGCTTTGGGTGCCCAAGCTGGGCGAAGCGTCAGTGCGGACCGCCGGGCTCCGCCTCGGATCGCTGAGCGGTGGCGTCGCGCTTTGGCAGGACGCGGAGGGTACCGTCGATGCGGAGGTCAGCGCGTCGCTCAGCGAGGTTGCGGCCGTGGCCCCGCTTCCGGAAGCGATTGCGCTGCTCGAAGGCGTGCTCGAGGCGTCGACGCGTCTCGACAAGAGCGCGGGCAAGATGGTTCCGAACGGCACCGTGCGACTGGCGAGCGCCGACCTGGCTGTACGCCTGAAGAGCGACCAGCCGGGCACGCCGGCAACGGCGGTGAGCGGGTACGACGGATTGGTCCATTTGGATCTGGCTGCGAAGGCGAAACCGATGCTCACGGCCTACGTCTCTGATCGGCACGGAGCGCTGGTCAGCGTGGATGGATCGATCGATGCGCCGCTCGAGCGTTGGGCGCGCCGACCCGAGTCGGTGCGGCGTGCTTGGCTGGCGACGCCGCTCGACCTCCGGATACGCACCGGCTGGCGGACGTTCGAGCAATTGCCCGATCAGATGGCGCTTCCGGAACTGTCTGGCCGACTTCGTCTAGCCGCAGACCTCGAAGGCACTCTCCGCTCGCCTAAGCTCACCGCCAATCTCGCCGTGCAGCGGATCCGTCGGGCCAAGTCAAAGCGACGTGGCCTATCGTTCGACTCCGAGCTGAAGGTCGATGCCGGCGGTGCGACGATGTCCGCGTCCGTCGCTGGTGGTCGGAAGCGCAAACTGATGAGTGCTGACGTGAACCTATCGGGTGACGTGCCGTCGCTGATCACCAGCCTCGTTCAAGCGGAGTCGGCTCAACCCTTCGTGACGCGGCTGCGGAAAGCAGGGTTCGAAGGTAACGGCGACGTCCGCCTCCATCGCTTTCCGATTCGGGTGCTTCCCAGCCTCCGATTCCGTGACGTCAAGGGCGACCTGACAGGACACGTGTCCTTGCGGAATTGGCTCGGTACGACCGAGGTCGACGGTCAGGTCAGCGTCGCTGGACTGCAGAGCGGACGGGTGAAGTTCTCGCGAGCGGAGCTGTCCGGCGCCCTACGCGACGGTCGCATCACGAGTGAAGTAAAGCTCGACTCGGCGCGCGGGTTCCTCAATGCCACAGCGGAAACGGATGCCACATGGCAAGAGGCCCTGCTGCCGTCGGTTAGCGCTCAGCCCGCCACCGACGTGACTCTGCGCGCTCGTAGTTTTGACTTGGCGGCTCTCGCCCCCGCGGTCGCCTCCGTGTTGCCGTCCCTAGAGGGGTCACTCGACGCCAACCTCGAAGCGCACTTGAAGGGAGCGCGGCGCGATATCTCGGGCGCCGCGCAGATCACCGACGGCTCCGTGCAGGTCCCGACGCTTGGCCAGGAGTTCCGAGACATCTTCGTTCGGGCCGTCGCCCGACGCGATGGACGGCTGGTGCTTCAGACTGCGAAGGGCCGGGGCACAGTTGGTGCTTTTGAGGCTAACGGCTGGGCGGACTTCAACGCTGCGAGCCTACGTCGGGCTCGGCTGCGGCTACGGATCGCGGAGGACGAGCGTATTCCCATGACGCTCGAGGGAGTCATGCTCGGCGAGGTGTCCGGCAAGATCGACGTTAGCGTGCGGCCCCGAGCACAGAAGGGCTATCGGGTAGCTGTCACAGTGCCGTCGATGCACTTCGAGCTGCCCGACGAGTTCAAGCCCGGCGTGCAGAAACTCGAGCCGGCGGAGCGTGTGCGAGTCGGTGCGGTAACCGGCAACGGCTTTGCGCCAATCTGGTTCAAGCGGCCCGAGAAGCGAACACCAGACGATCAGGTGACGCCGGTGGATATGCGGGTGCGGTTGGGCAAGGACGTCTGGGTTCGGCGAGGGCGACAGGTTCGGGTTCGGGTCACCGGCGATCCGCTACTACAGCTTCGCCGGGCTGCGCGTCTGCGCGGCGCGATCGACTTGAGCGACGGTCGCATCGATGTCATCGGCAAGCGCTTTGTGATCGAGGCTGGGAAAATCTCGTTTCGCCGTGCCGACCCACCCGACCCGATCGTCGTGGCAACGGCGGTCTGGACGTCTCCCGATGGTATCCGCGTTTACGTCGACTTTCGCGGACCGGTGAAGAGCGGCAAGATGTCGTTTCGATCCGAACCAGCGATGAGCGAGAGCGAGATCCTGAGCCTGCTGCTGCTCGGCACCGCAGACTCGCTTGCCGGCACGGAGCAGGGTGAGGGCGGCGGCAATGCCGGCACGGCGGTGGGCGCGGACGTTGCCACAGCGGGCCTCAATCGCGCGCTCGAAGATCTCACCGACCTCGAAGTCACGACCAAGATCGATACGAGCGATTCGGCTAACCCGCGACCGTCTGTGGCGGTGCAGCTGACGCAGCGTGTGTCTGTTGAGCTAGGCTACAACATCGGCGCGGGCGCGGCGGGCACCACGCCCGACCGCGCGCTGCTGATGTTCGACTTTCGCCTTACCAAGCGCTGGGCCCTCGAGACCACGGTGGGCGACGCTGGCAGTACCGAGGTCGACGTGATCTGGCGGCACCGATACTGAGCTAGAGTTCGGCCTACTTCTTCTTCGCTTTGATGCCACCCTTGGGGCGTTCTTTGAGCGTGTTGAGCGCATTGATGAGGTGGAAATCACCC
>JAUIKB010000674.1 GCA_030430975.1 Polyangia bacterium | reverse complement strand
CGGGCTGGGTGCCGGCGGCGCATGGTCTGGCTCGGATGCGGGTCGCATCGTCACCGCTGTGTGAGCCGGCTCGGTGGTTCCGCCGCTCGCCGTTCGCTCCACGTCTTCGCGAGTTACCCGTCCGGCTGGACCGGTTGGCTCAACCCGGCGTAGATCAACGTCCAGCTCGCGCGCCAGTTTGCGCGTTGCGGGCGCCGCTAGCGGCTTTGCGTTGTAGTAATCCGAAGCGGTCGATTCGGCTTCCTGAATCTTTGGCGCGCGTGGAGCCTTCAAGTTCATGCCGGGTAACGACTCCTTGATGTCGCCGACCGCGGTCGCCGCCGGGCCTTCGTCCGAGTCGCCGTCGGAGGCACCCGACTCAGCACCCGACTCGGCATCCGACTGGGCTTGACTCGGCGCGGCGGCGCCCGAGTCGAGTTCGTACTCAACCAACACGTCGCCAACCGGCACGACGTCACCGACCTTCCCGCCGAGGGCGGTGATCGTTCCGGCCTTCGGGGAACCGATCGTGACGGTTGCCTTGTCTGTCATGACCTCGACCATCTCCTGGTCTTCGGCCACCTGATCGCCGACCTGAACGAGCCAGTTGACGATCTCTCCCTCGGTGACGCCCTCGCCGATGTCGGGCAGCTTAAACTCAAATTTCGCCATAGTGGTCTCTCAGGCTTTGGCCGCCTCAATCACGGCCGGCAAAATGCGGTGCGACAACGGCAGGTACTCCATCTCGAGCGTGTACGGAAACGGCGTATCCCAACCGGTCACCCGGATAGGTGCTGCCTCCAGATGGTAAAAGGCCTTCTCGCAAACAAGCGACACGATCTCTCCGCCGAAACCGCAGCTCTTGGGCGCCTCGTGCACCACGACGAGCCTTCCGGTCTTCTTGACGCTCTCGATAACGGTGTCAATGTCGAGCGGCCATAACGTGCGCAGATCGATCACCTCCACGTCCACCCCTTGTTCCTCGGCTTTCACCGCTGCGTCGAGCGCCTCGTAGAGCATGGCGCCAAACGCGATCACCGTGACGTCACTGCCCTCTCGGGACACGGTCGCCTTGGTCAAGTCAACGGTGTAGTCCCCTTCCGGAACGTCGCCTTTAGCTGCTCGGTAAACCCGCTTCGGCTCGAAGAACAGCACCGGATCCGGATCTCGGATCGACGCCAGCAGTAGCCCTTTGGCGTCGTAGGGGTTGGACGGACACACGACCTTGAGCCCGGCGTGATGGATGAACGACGCCTCCGGATGCTGCGAGTGATAGTGCCCACCGCGAATTCCACCACCGACGGGCGTGCGGATCACCATATTGCATGGATATTCGCCGCCTGAGCGATAGCGGTACTTGGCGAGCTCGCTGACGATCTGGTCATAGGCCGGCCAAATGAAGTCAGAGAACTGGATTTCGGGGACAGGCACCAGTCCGTAGAGCGCCATTCCAACGGCCGTGCCGATGATCCCACCTTCGGATAGCGGGGTGTCGATCACCCGGTCGTCGCCAAACTCATCATGCAATCCGGCGGTGACGCGAAATACGCCACCGACCTTGCCAACGTCTTCTCCGAGTACGACCACCCGATCGTCGCGCGCCATCTCTAAACGCAGGGCGTCGTTGATCGCCTGAACCATGTTCATCTGAGTCATTGCTGTCTCCGTACTCCGTACTCAGTGGGCCTTGGGTGCGCGGGCACCGCTTAGGAGCTGCTGACACTGTTCCTTAAGGTGCCAGGGCTGCTCTGCGTAAACGTCTTCAAACATCGACGCCAGCGACGGCGGCGGTGTCTTTTCCGCGTTCGCTACCGCTTCGCGAAATTGCCCGTCGACCTCCGTGCGCAGGGCCTCTTCCTGATCGTCGCTCCAGGCACCTTTAGCCTGAAGATGCCGACGCACGCGCTCGATCGGGTCGCGCTCTACCCATGGTTCGAGTTCGTCGCGAGCGCGATAGCGGTTGGGGTCATCGCTGGTGGAGTGGCCGCCCATGCGATAAGTCAGGGCTTCGATTAGCGTGGGGCCCCCACCGTCGCGTGCTCGTTGAACAGCCGCGCGGGTCACCGCGATCACCGCGAACAGGTCGTTGCCGTCCACACGTACCGACGGCACGCCGTACGCCACCCCCTTCTCGGCAAAGGTATCCGAAGCGGTTTGTCGCTCTACCGGGACGCTGATCGCCCAGCCATTATTCCTACAGAAAAATACCGACGGCGTCTTGAACACGCCGGCAAAGTTCATGGCGTTGTGAAACTCCGCCGAGCTCGTCGAGCCGTCGCCGAAGTACACTAGGCAGGCCAACGACTTCTTCTGAATCTTGGCAGCCCAAGCGAACCCGACAGCCTGAGTCATCTGCGTTCCGATCGGCGAGCTGATCGATCCCCAGCGCGCCTCCCGACACGTGTAATGGTCTGGCATCTGACGACCCTTGGCTGCGTCGTTTGCATTGCCGAACATGTTGTCGATGAAGCTCTGCAGCTTGAAACCACGCATCAGCGCGCCGCCGAACTCGCGGTAGCACGGGAAGATCCAGTCCTGTTCTCCCATCGCGAAAGAAGACCCGATGATCGCGGCTTCTTCTCCCAGTGACCCGATGTGAAAGCCGATCCGGCCCTGACGTTGGAGCGTCACGAGGCGCTCATCGATGATGCGGGTCCGCACCATATGTCGGTACAGGTCGACAACCTGTTGCGTGCTCAGCCCCGGATCATGTTCGGCGCTGAGGCTGCCGTCGTCGCGCATGGCGTGAACGATGTCGCCTGGTGGGGATTGAGTGGCGGAGCTGTTCTCTGCTGGTGAAACCATGAATCTTCGATCCTTGGCGCCGCCCACTACCGTTCGGCGGGGCGCTGCGCGCGACCGGAACTTAGTCGAACGAGCCGACGATGTAACCCTCCGTGTGGGCCATGTCGGTCTGCCTCGCAGACCCCTACAACGCACTGCGTCGGCGACGACACGCGCGCCGCACGGGCCTGCCTGAGCGAATCGAGTCCCAGCAGAGCGCCCTCGGGACTTGATGCACGACTAGTCGGCGAGCGCGGCTTCGGCTTCGGACAGCGCTTGCTCAAGCGCCTCAGCATCGACCTCGAACGCCTTGGCCAGCTTGTCGAGGACGTCGCGCTCCTCTTCGGATACGCCGCCTGAGCAGTGGGCCAGCAAGCACGCCAGGCGGAGCACCTCGCGCGCATGCTCCGGCTTGTTGATCGTTCGCGCGACCATGGCCACGCGCTTGTCCATGCCGTCTTCTTCGAGTTGATCAGCCAGGTCGGCCAGCAGCGCGTTCATTTGTCGCTGCTGCACCATCTCGCCACAGGCGGTGAGAACCACGTGCTTGAACGCTTTTTGCTCGGTCTCGTCGAACTCGCCGTCGGCGTTGGCCACCAGGTACGCAGATTCGACGACTGCTTCGAACAACGCCGCTGCCAGCGGATCGAAGCCGGTCGGCTGGGTCACCTCTTCGTCGTCTTGGGGGCGGGCGGCGTAAGACGCCGCGCTGACGGTGAGGATCGAGCCTTTAGTGCCTTCGTCGGCATACGCGGGAGGCTCGCCTAGCTTCGCGGCGACCTTGGTTAAGAGGCTGTCATCAACTGCGGGCATCAGCTCCTCGGGTGGGCCGGAGCGTAGCGGAAGTTCGCCCCCAGGTCACGCTTCGGGGCCGCCCTAAGTCGAACAATCTGCCGGCCGCCGCAATAGCTGAGCGGCCGGGATTAATGCTGGATCGGGTGCTCCGCCCGTCCGCGGGGCCGGCTGCAGCTGAGCGGCAACGAACGCCTCGGCAGCATGGTAGCTGGATCGCACCAAAGGTCCCGACGCTACAAAAGCGAAACCGAGCTCCTCGCCGTAGCGGCGCAGCTCCTCGAACCGCTCGGGTTCGACGAAGCGATCCACGGCGGCGTGCTTCGGGGTGGGCTGCAGATACTGACCGAGGGTGACCACGTCGACGCGAGCGTCGCGCAAATCGCGCATCGTTTCGTCGATCTCAGCGTCGGTTTCTCCGATTCCAACCATGATCGAACTCTTGGTCATCCGCTCGGGCGCCGCCTCTTTGGCGATTCTCAGCACGTTGAGCGAGCGATCGTACCCGCAGCGTTTGTCGCGGATCCTCGGCGTGAGTCGCCGCGACACCTCGATGTTGTGAGCGAACACGTCCGGGCCCGCCTCCACCAGCGCACGCACGTCCTGACGGCGACCACCGAAGTCGCCGACGAGCGTTTCGACCAGTAGCTCCGGCTGATACCGCCGTAGCGCAGCGACCGTTTGACCGACA
>JAUIKB010000673.1 GCA_030430975.1 Polyangia bacterium | reverse complement strand
CGCCGGTCTGGATACCGAGCTTCAAGGCAGCTTCGGCAGCCTCAGTTTCGGCAGCGCCGGGAAACTCGTGCTCGCCGAGAACCTGCCGGCGACCTATTCGGGCACGTTCAATGTCGAGACCGAGGATCTCGATCCGCTGATCAGCATGGTCGGGCTGGGCATTCCCGGCGCCGCCACCATGGCGATCATGCTGGGCGCGCTGCTGATCCACGGCATCCGGCCCGGACCGCAGCTGATCAGCGAGCATCCGGAGCTGTTCGAGGCGATTCACGACGTCGCCGAGCGCACGGGACAGGCGCCTCCGCAGGAGGTCTATCTAGTCAACGACATGAACGCGTTCGTCGCTCAGCGCGGCGGGTTCATGGGCCTGTTCAGTCGTCGTGTCATGGGCTTGGGATTGCCGTTACTGCAGGTCTGCAGCGTGTCTCAACTGCGCGCAATTCTGGCGCACGAGTTCGGTCACTATCACGGTGGCGATACGAAGCTCGGTCCGTGGATCTACAAGACGCGAAGCGCGATCGGCCGCACGATCATGTCACTGCGCGGTCAAGGCAGTGCGATTCTGCACAAGCCGTTCGAGTGGTACGGGAATATCTTTCTGGAAGTAACTCAGAAGATCTCGCGGGCGCAAGAGTACGCGGCGGACGCACTGGCGGCGAAGACGATCGGCCCAAAACACCTGGCTGAAGGGCTGAAGAAGGTTCACGGTGGTGCGGTTGCGTTCCAGTCGTTTTGGCGCGGAGAGTTCGTGCCGGTGCTGGCGGCGGGTTACCGACCACCGTTGGCCGCCGGGTTCGCGAAGTTTCTCAACAACGACCGGCTGACCGAAGCGCTCAAGGACGCCGTGGCCGAGGAGATCGCGGCGGACGACGAGGATCCGTTCGACACCCACCCGCCGCTCGGGCGGCGACTCGAGGCTCTCGCGGACGCGGACTCCGACGACGAGGAATCCGATTCACGCCGTGCGGTTGAGCTTCTCGCTGCGGACGACGACCTCGAGTACCGGTTGCTGTCATCGATTGTGGTGGCGGATCACATGGCCGATGTACAGGATATCGGCTGGGCTGAGACGGTTGATTTGGTTTATGCCGACTCGTGGAAAGAAGGCGCGCGCCAGCTGCGTCCCCACGTGCGCGGGATGACGTTCAGCAAGATCCCCGCCAGTCGCAAGGCACTGGCCGGCTTCGCGGATGCGAACTCCCCGGAGGATTTCAGCGAGGTGCCGATGGACGTCGCGGCACACTTTGCGGCGAACCAGCTAGGCTGCGCAATGGCTGATGCGCTACTGCGCGCAGGCTGGAAGGCGACCGCAGATGTCGGTGAACCGGTAGTATTTTCAGACGAAAAGAATGAGATCAAGCCGTTCGAGTTGCTCCATCAGATCGCTGATAAGGAGCTGAAGCGGGCAGAGTTTCGCGAACTGCTTGAGAACTGCGGCATCAGCGACCTGCCGCTGGTATCGGAGAAGCGCAAGAAGGCGGCCGAACCAGTAAACTAACTACGGGCAACTCTACTTGAGCACGTCGAGGACGGCGTTCTTGCGCTGCGCGGCGATGCTCTTGGGTGTCTCGCCTTTGGCGTTCTTTACCGATTTGGTGGCGCCGCACTTTAGGAGCTCCCGCGCGGCAGCCGGTGCGTTGTAGATCGCAGCCGCGTGAAGCGGCGTGTTGCCCTCTTTATCCTTGGCGGTGAGCGAGGCACCTTTACCGCATAGGTAAGCAACGAGGGGCGCCTGTTTGCGAACGGTCACGATTGTGTCGTGGGGGCCGCCCATCTTCCGATACATGTGCGTATGGGACGGGCTGTTCGCGGAGACCGCCCAGTGCAGCGGCGTGCGCCCGTCGTTGTCGACGGCGCTCAGAGAGGCGCCGTGCTCGACGAGCACCTTGGCGACATTCAGCTGCGCCTTGGTGCACGCGTAAATGAGCGGCGTGAAGTCGTGGTCGCGCTTGTTCGCGCGGTTGACGTCAGCGCCAGCGTCGATGAGCAGCTTCGCCACGTCCGCATAGCCGTACCGTGCGGCTTCGTTGAGTGCGTCCGTGCCGCGGGCCGTTACGGTGGCTAGAAGCATCTGCACGACTTTCTTGTCGCCGCCGCGCGCGGCTAGCTCCAAAGCTCTGTGTCCGACAGAGCCTTTGAGGTTGGCGCCGAGTTGGATCAGCAGCTGCGCGGCTTCGCTCTTTCCGAACTCCAGCGCGAGGAGCATAGGGGTATGACCATAAGTGGTCTCCTTCAACTCCAGATTCGCTCCGCTAGCGACGAGCTGACGGATTCGCGCGAGGTCGCCTGCGTAAGCCGCGTCGTGCAGCGCGTTGCGTCCCCGCTCATCGAGTTTTTCTGCACTAGAAGTCGGCTTGCTACGATCGGGTGGGCTTTCGGCGGTCTGGCGCGGAGGGGACTGCGCGGATGGAGCTGAATGGCCGGGGTTCGGTGCCGGTGGCGTCGGCGTTTGGCATCCGGCCGCCACCGCGGAGATCAGCGCGAGGGCCCAAACGCGGACGGACGTTGTAGCTCGCCTGGGCGACCCGTGGGGATAGGTATTCACTTCGGAACGCTCGGTCTCACGTCGATCACTTGGTTCGCGGCCAGAAGCCGACCGTTGGTGCGTATGCCCCGCGCCCACACGTTCCAGGTCAGGCTCCGCCTCGTCTCGTCCATCGGTACGGAAAACACTGTCTCTTCCGGCGAAGGTACGGGCAAGTCCACGGTGTAGACGTTGTCTGCCGAAATCGGCAGGCGTTCCTCGTGCTCCCAGAGTGTGTGGCGGACGGTGCGCCGACTGTTGCTCTGGCTCGTAGCCTCCGTTGTCTGTTCGTAGACGGACAGTCCAATCCGCAGCGACTTCACAGCGACCGAAGCCGGGACGACGACGGTGGTGCGCAGCGCGGGAACGCGTGCTTGAGCCTTGCGATACTCGCCTTCGGGGGTTACCAGCGTCACGTTCAGGGTCGTGATCGGTTCAACGCCTCGGACGCGTCGAGCAAAGCGATGAGCGGCTACCGCGCAGAAGACGCCAACAGCGATCGGCGCCACCGAGTACGGGAAGACGTTGAGGTCGGGTCGCTCCTCCAGCAGCATCAGGCCAGCGATCGTCGGAACGCCCGCCCGCCCACGCAGCGGCTACCAGAGCGTTGCGCGGGCTGGTGGCGGGTTGCGGCCCCTCGCTGCGCTCTACGACGCGGGGTTGGTAATCGATGTCGGCGTAGGTCTCGGCAGCGAACGTGACGGTCAGGGGGCGAACATCCACCGAGTCGATCGCTCGCGGCACGTCAGCGCGCGCTTCGACCCGCCACCCGAATGACACGCGCTCGCCCCGGTAGGACGGAGTTCTGGGGCCCGGAACTCGGAAAGGCAGGCGATGTGTGCCGGTCTCGAACTGCGTTTGCTCGAACTCGATGTTGTCGCCCTCTCCGTGTTCGATCGGACCGTGGAGCGCCTTGTGATCCTCACACTCGCGTACGACCTGGACCGTGACTGATTTGCACCTAACAGGGCCGTCCGTGAGCACCGTGACGTGTCCGGTGACGTCCGATCCAGCCGCGATGGACGATTCGTCAAGCGACAGCGTGAAGTTACAAATCGACAACGACCCGAGACTACCGCGGAACCCACTGTGGGCTAACCTTCGTTCGTCATCTTGTCGACTGTTGATGTGGGATCACGTTGGTAACACGTAGCTCGGGCCGGCGGTGCTAACGTCGCCGGGCATGGCCCGCCTCAGCTGGACCCCTGACGAGCGCCGTCGTGAGGCGAACGACGCAGCGGGCGGCTGTCACCTGATTCGTTCGGATACGCGGATCGAGCAGCGCGAGGGGCTCTACCGTCTGACGACACCGAGCTGCACGAGCGGGAGCGTGAACGAAGTGGTGAGGATCCGGACGCCTGCGATCGACAACGACGCCGACGCTCTCGAACGCTATGTCGATGCCACGATCGCCGAGTATCGGCAGCTGGGCGTGGAGCACAAGTGGCTGGTGGCGTGGGATTCGTCGCCGAACTTGGCGGGTGTTCTGAAGCGGCGCGGACTGGCGACGTGGGACGCGGTCGCGATGACGGCGTTGGTCACGGATTTGCGCATCCAGCCGTCGCCGATCCGCGTCGACCGCGTGGATCGCGACGGTCTGACGGAGTTCGCGCGCGTGATGGGCGAGGGCTGGCGGCTCGAACCGGACGGCCTGGAGCAAGCGTGTCGGCTGGCGTTCGATCGTGATCCCGACGGCCAGCGGTTTTTTCTTGCACGCGACGGCG
>JAUIKB010000672.1 GCA_030430975.1 Polyangia bacterium | reverse complement strand
GGACCTGGGCGAAAATCCGCTGCCGGGTCCTCTGCGTTGATGCGGCATTCGATCACGTGGCCGGATAGCGCGACGTCGTCTTGAGTGAAGCTGAGGGGATGACCGGCCGCGACATGAATCTGCTCCGCAACCAGGTCGATGCCGCTCCGCATTTCGCTCACGCTGTGTTCAACCTGCAGCCGAGTGTTCATTTCCATGAAGCGCAGCGCGCCATCTTCGTCCTGCAGGAACTCCATCGTCCCAGCGCCGATGTATCCGATGTCGCGCGTCGCGTTACAGGCCGCCACCAGTGTGCGTTCTCGCTCGTCCGGATCGAGCATTGGGGCGGGGGATTCTTCGATGAGCTTTTGGTGCTTGCGCTGCACGGTGCAGTCTCGCTCGCCGAGGTGACAGACGTTGCCGTAACGGTCGGCGATCAGCTGGATCTCGACGTGCCTCCCACCCTCGATCAGGCGCTCCAAATATACCCTCGAGTCGCCAAAGGCGGACGCAGCCTCGCGCGTCGCTTGGTCGTAAGCGTTTTCGATTTCGGTTTCGTCGCGCGCGATGCGCATTCCGCGGCCGCCACCGCCGCTCTCGGCCTTGATCAACACTGGGTAGCCGACGTCGCCCGCTACCGTGCGCGCTTCAGCGGCCGACGCCAGGATTCCGTCGCTGCCCGGGATGACGCGAAGCCCCGCCTGTCGCATTGCGGACTTGGCGGGCGTCTTTTTGCCCATCAGCTGCATGACGGAGGCGCTGGGTCCGATGAACGTCACGCCATGCGCCTCGCACAATGCCGCGAATTGAGGGTTTTCGGCGAGGAAGCCCCAACCCGGATGAAGCGCGGAGCACTGCGTTTGGCGGGCAGCTTGGACGACGCGCTCCATGTCGAGGTAGCTCTGACTCGACCGACTTGGCCCCAGACAGACTGACCGCCGGTTGGCGAGGTACGGCGCATCGCGGTCGGCGGTCGATGTGGCGAATACGGGTTCGATCCCGAGCTCGTCACAAGCGCGCGCAACACGCACTGCGACTTCGCCGCGATTGGCGATCAGCAAGCGGTGGAACGCTCGCGACGGTGTGGCGACTTCAGACATCGGCGCGCATCATGGCACAGCTCGGGTCCGAACAGTCAGGCACGTCGCACGGTTGACGATGCGTCACCCGCATCGACCGGTCGGCTGACAGACCACGACCGACGGTCATCGATTCCCAACGTGAAGGGGCCAAGCGTCGCTTGACGACCTCGAGCGCCCGTTCGGGCGCACCTTGACCGCACGTGTAAAAATCGACGGCGGCGTAGCCGGCCTCCGGCCACGTGTGAATCGAAAAGTGGCTCTCGCTAATCACCAGCAATCCGGTGACACCTTGGGGCGCGTAGCGGTGGAATACTTCGTGTAGAACGTTCACGTTGGCAGCGGCCGCGGCTTCGCGCATGGCGTTGCCGAGCGCCTGCTCATCGTCGAGCAGCTTCGGATCACAGCCGTGTAGTTCGAGGAGGAGGTGCCGACTACGGGTATCCATCGAGTCAGGGTTTGGCTGGCGTGAGGCCGAGCTGCGTCATTAGAAATGCGTATTCGTCGGCACGGAGTTCCACGTACTTTTTAACCATGTCGCCACCGCCGTGTCCGGCCTTGTCTTCGACTCGCAGCAAGATCGGGTTGCTTCCTGACGCAGCGTACTGAAGGCGCGCGACGAATTTTCGTGCATGCATGGGGTCGACGCGATCGTCGCTGTCGGCGGACAACATGAGCAGCGCGGGGTACCGCACGCCTTTTTCGAGCCGATGGTAGGGCGAGTACGCTAGCAGGTACTTTGCTTGGGCGGGGTCGTCCGCGCTGCCGTACTCTTGGATCCAAGTTTTTCCAGCCCCGAAACGGTGATAGCGCACCATGTCGAGCAACGGGACGCCACACACCACCGCCTTGAACAGGTCGGGGCGCTGAGTCATGGCGGCTCCCACCAGAAGTCCGCCGTTGCTGCGACCCTGGATCGCGAGCTGCTGTTTACTAGTGAAGCCCTTGGCGATCAGAAACTCTGCCGCTGCGATGAAGTCATCGAAAACATTCTGCTTGTTCTCGAGCATCCCCGCGCGATGCCACTTCTCGCCGTACTCGCCGCCGCCGCGAAGGTTCGGAATCGCCAGGGTCCCGCCAGCTTCGAGCCAAGTCATGTCGGCAGCGCTGAATCGCGGCGTCAGGCTGATGTTGAATCCGCCGTATCCGTATAGCAACAGGGGTTTCGCTCCGCCTTCCGCGTCGCGCCGCCGTGTGACAAACATCGTGACTTCGGTGCCGTCTTTTGACCGATAGGTGAGCTGCTCGGTGTGCAGCTTGCTGGCGTCGAGCGGGAGTTTCACAGCGGAGTGTTGTTTCGCACGGCCGGACTTGACGCTGAGCTCAAACGCCAATGCCGGCTGCGTGTACGAGGTGAACTCAAAGTACGCTGTGTCATCGTTTGGGTGCCCGATGAAGCCGCCTGAAGTGCCGATCCCAGGCAGCGTGACGTCGCGGACCTTGCGGCCGTCGAGACGCGCGAGTTTGAGACGGGTGGACGCTTTCTCGAGATAGGTGAGGCCGAGCTGTCCGCCGATGACTCGAACGTCTTTGAGGACTGCGGATGTGTCTTCAGCGATGACCGTTGTCCAATTTTCTGGATCCGGTCGGCTTGGATCGACTCGCACGACGCGCCAATTGGACGCCTGGTAGTTCGTGTGCAGGTAGACGCGACCGCGGTGAGCAAACGGGAAGAAGCGCGCGTCCAGGCCCCGGACAAGCGGTCGCATTTTCTTGTCACCCCGGTTGTCCTGCAGGTCGATGTCGGTGCTTGTCCAGCCGTGGTTGCGAACGATGAAAAGAAAGCGCCCGTCGCGGGAGAGGCTCGGGTGGATGAAGATCTTTGCGTCGCCGGTCTTCGGGACGATCAGTTGGTCGTCGCTCGGCGCCTTGCCGACGGCGTGATAGAAGATCTGGGCATGGGCCGGTAGGTCCGTTTCCGGGACGTCATCGGACGTCGGAATGCGGGTATAGAAAAAGCCTGTGCTGCGTGGATTCCACTCTGGGTAGGCGTACTTGGCGCCGTCGATGGTGTCGACCTCACTGCGTTTGCCCGATCCAACATCCATCACGTGCAGCGTCGCCTCGTCGGCGTTGTTCTGGCTCAGGCGATAGGCAACCCACTTGCCGTTCGGGCTTGGGTACACACCGTGCAGCGCGACGCTGCCGTCACGGCTCATCGTGTTCGGGTCGAGGAGGATCCGCGGCGACCCGGTCTTGCCCTCTCGCCAGTACCAGACGGTCTTTTCCTTGTCCTTGTGTCGTTGGCGCCAGAAATAGCGGCGCCCCTCACGGTGCGGTGGTCCGACGTAGTCGAGGTAGGAAAGCTCGGTTAGGCGCGCTTTGAGACGGTCGTGAAAGGGTGCCGCTTCGGCGATGTACTTGCGCGTGAAGGCGTCGTAGTGCGAAGCCCACTTTCGCGTGTCCGGGTCGTCGTGTGTTTCGAGCCACTGATACGGATCGAGGATCGTCTTGCCGAGCAGTCGATACGTGGTGTGGTCGCGCTTGGCCAGCGCCGGTCCAAACGACGGCTTCTTGTCTTCGGGCTCCGAACTCGCACTGGCTGAGGCGGTTGCCGGTTTCGCAGGCTGGGTGGGGGCTAGGCGACTTTGGGTTTGGCTGCCGCACGCCACCGTCAGCAACGCACAGCCTACAAGAACTTGCCTCACGAGCTCTTCGGGGTGCAGCGCTGTCCGCGACACGCGTCGATTTCCACACGACGGAGGCTGCGTCGCTTCTTGGCCCAGCAACCGGCGTTAGACGTGTCGTGTTCAAACCGGAACATGCGGCGTCCGGGCTTGCGGTTGAAGAAAATCGGACCGTCGACCCGCATGTTGTCGCTCATCTCCAGTCGAGGTCGAAACCGGTAATAGTCAGCGACGGGATTGCCGGCCGCGTATTTGTTCTCGGGTGCTTCAAATCGCACCAGCACGCTGAGGGTGCACTCCTGCGCCGAGACCCGTACTTCGTGGAAGTGGTGCTGGTGGACCTTCACCGTAAGCGGCGCGCGTTTTTCCCACGCGTCGGCGTTGGCGGCACAAAAGAGGCAGGCCAGCGCGAACAGACTCATCGAGGCGCGCGGAGGTGACGACCGCCGTTGGACGAATAACCGAGGCATGTCGGGCATCAAACCGCGCTTTTTGCGCATTGTCGAATGCCGAATCGCTTGATAACGCCTGGCGAGGACTTACGTTGCCCGAATGCTGCGGCG
>JAUIKB010000671.1 GCA_030430975.1 Polyangia bacterium | reverse complement strand
ACCACGTTTTGGCTGTATTCGGTCACTCTTCAAGTCGAGGGCGACGAGCTGCTCGACGGTGGTCCGATCCTGCTATTGCCGAGGCATAGCAGCGTTGCCGATACGGTGATCCCCACCATGCTGGTGGCGGCGCCCCACCGCGTCGTGCTGCGCTACGTGCTGAAACGCGAGCTGCTCTGGGACCCCTGCCTCGACGTGGTCGGAAACCGACTGCCCAACTACTTCGTGCACCGCGGGACCAAGGATGCTCGCGAAGCCGACAACGTCGCACGCTTGGCGGACGGCCTTGACGCGAGCAGCGGCGTCTTGATCTATCCCGAGGGCACCCGGTTCACTCGGCGACGCCGCCAACGGCTGATCGAAAAGCGCTCAGCTGCAGGCGACTCGGCGGGACTGGCCGTAGTACAGCGATATCGCAACGTGCTCCCCCCGAGGCTCGGCGGAACACTCGCGCTTCTGGACGCCGGGAGGCAAGCCGATGTCGTCTTCTGCGCACACACCGGCCTCGAAGGGGCCGCCACCTTCGGCGACTTGGCCCGAGGCGAACTCGTCGGCGCGACGCTGCGAATCAAGTTCTGGCGCGTACCGGCGCAAGATCGTCCGGATGAACCCGACGCGCTGAAGCACTGGCTTCACCAGCAGTGGGACATCATGGACGAATTCGTCTCTCGCTTTCGCAGCCCGGAGCGACAGCACGATCCCGACGCCGTTCCAGCGCCGGCCCCCTAGTGCGGTAACGAGCCCAAATTCGACCAGATACAAACCCGCGGACTGAGATCTGTTTCCAGCTCAAGAGGCCTGCCAAGGATCAGCGCCGCCAGCCTCGCTGCTAGCGCGCTGATCGAGGCGACCCGCGCGGCGCCCGCGTTAAGCGCGTAGGATCGCGTTAGTCTCCGTCGACATCCTCGCGTTTAGAAGTCGTCGAAGAACGAAACGGTGGTGTCGCTCTCGAAGCCCAGCGAGTTGTAGAAGTTGAGCACGCTGGTGTCGGCCTTGACCAGAGGAGTGATCTTCACCCGCGCCTTCTCGGAAAACGAGTCGCGAAGCCTCGAGATCAGGAACTTCCCGTAGCCGTCTTTTCGGTACTGGGGATCGACGAACAACTCCTGAATGAAGAGTACCAGGCCGAACTCGCGGGTGTACGAGTACCCGAGCACCGCGCCCGTTACCGACTTATCCGACTCTTCGGTCACCAGACAGCTCTCCGGTTCGAAGCGCCAGAACTTCTCGATGTACGTGCGCGCCCCAACGACGCTCCAATCGGCCTTGTACGCCTTCAGGTAGAGTTCGGCGACCGCATCCAGATCGCTCTCGGCCAGTTGACGGATTCTCATGCCATCGGTTGTAGTTAGGTGCGGCCCGCACCGCAACGTCCCAGCCGAGGTCGGCCCATGGTATTTCGGTGCCATGTCTAGCCCTCGCTCCCTGAGCGTCGCGGTCGCCCTCGTACTAGCGGGCTGCGGCGGAAACTCACCTCCGCCGACGTCTGCGCCCGTCGATCCAATCGACGCTCCGGCAAGTGATGCTCCCGAGCCTGCTGCGGAAACCGCGGAAACCGCACCGGAGAAGGAACTCGAGCTCAGCGGCTATCTGGTGGTCGGCGCAACTTGCCACGATGGCCTGATGGCAAAGCAAGCGGTGGCCGATAAACCAGACGACGTGACGCTCGAACCCGGGTCCGCAACTGGCCCGACTACCGGTGACGCCGGGCTGAGCGCCCGCGACCGCCTTCTGCGGTGGGCAAAGCAGCACAGTCCATCCGGCAAAGTGTGGCTACCCGTTCCTATCGCCGACGGCGGCAGCCCAGCCGGCTGGCGTGCGGCCTGCGCTGATGCGGCGCCCACGCTGACGGGCGCGGACTTTGCCAAGGCAACCCAGCGCAAACTCGCACCGGGCCGGTTTCGGGTGGTGCTCAAACTAGCCGACAGCGGACGAGAGAAACTCGATGCTGCGGACGCCGCCAGCGTCATCGTATTCGCTGTGGGGCCGCTCAAGACGGTGGGGGAAACCACGGTCGGCGCTGCCGCAAAGGCGGGTGCGGTAACACTAGAAACCGACTCGCGTGCCGACCGGCTCGTCGGCGGCCCGTATCTCGACGCCGAACCTTAGCGTGCGCTAAAACAGGCGGTCTGAGTCCAGCAGGATCGTGACCGGTCCATCGTTGACGATCGACACTTCCATGTGCGTTTGGAACGTGCCGGTTTCGACGGGAACCCCGCGTTCTCGAACGCCCGTGCAGAAGTCCTCGAATAAGGACTCTGCCCGTTTGGGCTCCATGGCCGCGGTGAAGCTGGGCCGCCGGCCCTTGCGCACGTCGCCGTAGAGCGTGAACTGAGAAACCGCTAGAAGCTGTCCGCCGATGTCTTCCAGAGCCCGGTTCATTTTGCCGTGCTCGTCCTCAAACACTCGCAGGCCCACGGTTTTTTCGGCCAGCCACTGCGCCGATTTCTCGTCGTCTCCGTGTCCCACGCCCACCAACACGCACAACCCCGCGTCGATCGCCCCGACGATTTCTCCGTCGACGGTGACGGACGCGCGGCTGACCCGTTGAATCACGGCACGCACGGCGTTCGACTCAGCGCGTCAGACGGTGACTGAATGCCATGGGCGCGGCCGGCTTGCGAGCGACCGGCTGTACTGGCAGCGGAGTCGCCGTCGCCGAGCTTCGACTGCGCCGGGACGCGATGACCCACACCACGAACGCCAGCTCGACGAGGAGGATAGCTATGAACGCCTCGGGCGCATCGCGGAACGTCTCCATACGTAAGCCTTCGCGGATTCAGCAATTACTGGCCAACAAAACCGCGGCGAAATGTACGACAACTACTTACACGTTGGCGCGTTGCTCCCGACGATACGCATCGGCGACCTCGCGCATCCCGTGCTCGATCGACCGACTGACGAAGCCCAGCTCCCGCGCGGCTTTGCTGGTGTCGTACGCGACCCAAAAGGGCGTCGCAACGGGGATCAACTTGGGGCCGAATCCCAACTCGCGCTTGAGCGCCGAAAGCGCCCGGAACGGCGTGACCGGCGGGCCCGCCAGATTGAACGCCGCGCCCGACGCCGAGGGCTGATCGATCGATCGCGTGATTGCGCGCGCCACGTCCCCGGCATGGACCAGCGGCACGCCGACCAGCGGGGCGAGCACAACCCGTTTGCTCATGGACGCTAGCCACCGCGCGGTGAGTTTTGGATCGCGCGAACCGTAAACCGGCCCCGGGCGTACGACCGTCAGCCGGACGCCCAGCTCCTCGGACAGTCGCCACGCCAGACGCTCGCCCAGCGTCTTGGTCCGCGCGTACTTCCAATCGGTTGTGATGTCGCTCAGGTTCAAACGGCGACGCTCGGTGTCGTAGCTCGTGGACGCCTCGTCCATGCGGTGTCGTAACCGCGTTCGATACACCGCGACTGTGGAGACATGTACGACGTGCTCGACACCCGCGTCGCCGGCGGCGCGCATCACGTTCTCGATCCCTTGGCGGTTGACCCGCTCCATCTCGTTCATGTCGCCTTGATTGGACCCCAGCGCCGCGTTGGACACGACAACCTGGGCGCCGTCGAACGCGGCGCGCAGTGCGGTTCGACTCGTCAGGTCAGCCTGTTTCACTTCCGCGCCGCGCTTGGCGAGCCACAGCGCGCGCTCCGGAGTGCGGACGACGGCCGTCAAACGCACAGGGCGCGCCATTAGATCGGTGGAGATGTGTGAGCCGAGGAACCCGGACGCACCCGTGACGCAGACGATTGGCGGACTCACAGCGGCAGAGTACCATCGCGCGAGATGATCAGGCTTCCGGCACCGAGTTTGCCCTCGTATATCGAAGGTCAGCTCCCCTTCGAGCGCTCGTGCGTTCAGGTCGGTGAGTACCGCATGCACGTGATGGAGGTCGGATCAGGACGCCCGGTCTTGATGCTGCACGGCAATCCGACCTGGGGGTTCCTGTATCGCCACGTCGCCGCGGCGCTGACTCAGCAAACAGTCGGGGGCACGACGGATCCGGGTCCTTCGGGACCGCTGCGCATCGTGGTGCCCGATCTGATCGGGCTGGGGCTCAGCGACAAGCCCAGCGACGCCGCGGAGCATCAGCTCGACCATCACGCCGCGTGGCTCGGCGCCCTGATCGACGCACTCGACCTGCGAGACATGATCCTTGTCGGGCAAGACTGGGGCGGTCCGGTCGGCCTGCGGGCACTAGCCGACCGCCCGGAGCGCGTAGCGGGTCTGGTGCTCCTCAACACGGTCGTTGGACCGC
>JAUIKB010000670.1 GCA_030430975.1 Polyangia bacterium | reverse complement strand
GACCTCATTGCGGTCAATACACTGGGGCAATTTGCCGAGCACCCCCGCGTGGCGGCTCTGCGCGAGTTCATCACCGACTGGTACGTCTCGTACCTGTCCATCGACGACGCTCGCGGACAGCCAGAAGCCGGTCCGCAGAAGCGGTTGAGCAAGACCGGCAGCAATCTGCCCAATGTCATCCAATACCTCAAGGAGCGACACCCCGATCACTTGGAGCACATCTTTGAGGTCCTGCGCCGGCGGGTACCGCGGCTCGAGTCGGTGCTAGCCGAGGCTATGCCCGATGGGCGGTTGCTCTTGCAGGTCAAAGACGCGCCTTTTGAAAGCCCGGTACTGTCGAGGTTTGCGTCTGACGGCACGTTGAAGCTCCTAGCGTATCTGACGGTCCTCCACGATCCCGACCCGGCGCAGTTCGTCGGCATCGAGGAGCCAGAGAACTTTCTCCACCCGCGACTTCTGCCGGAGCTTGCGGAGGAGTGCCGCGCGGCCGCCGCACGCTCGCAGCTGCTGGTGACGACGCATTCCCCGTTCTTCATCGACGGCTTGAGGGCTGAAGAGGTGCGTGCCCTTTACCGAGACGAGCACGGATACACGCAGGCGGTTCGGGTGTCTGATGTAATGGGCGTCAACGAGTTTGTGGAGGCGGGAGCTTCGCTGGGACACTTGTGGCTCGAGGGTCACCTCGGGGTGGGGGATCCGCTCGTCAACGCTGGTGCGCCTAAGCTTAACGGGCGGCGCAAGTGACCGTTGAGCGCGTGGAAATTATCGTCGAGGAACCGTCCGCCGAAGCGGCGCTGCGGCTTCTGGTGCCGACAATCGTCGGGGACCTCGACCTCCAAGTGCACGGGTACTCCTGCAAGGATGCCCTCCTCAAGGGGCTACCTGCGCTGCTGCGGGGCTATGCCAAGTGGCTTCCCGACGATTGGCGGGTCGTGGTCGTGGTCGACCGTGACAGCGACGACTGCGTCAAGCTCAAGAAGCGACTCGAGGCGATGGCTGCCGAGGCCGGCTTGGCGACGAAGTCGAAGCCGAAGCGCAAGCGCTTCGCGGTAGTGAACCGGTTGGCTATCGAGGAACTTGAGGCTTGGTACTTCGGCGACTGGGACGCGGTCCGAACCGCCTACCCGAGGGTCAACGCCAACGTTCCGTCACAGACGAAGTACCGGGCACCGGACGCCATCAAGGGCGGCACCTGGGAGGCCTTCGAACGCGTCATGAAGACGTACGGACACTTTAAAACGGGTCTGCGAAAGATCGAAGCGGCTAGGAGGATAGCCGAGCACATGGACCCAAGCCGGAATACGTCTCCGAGCTTCTGCGCGCTCCGGGACGCACTTGCCGAGATGGTAGCGGACTGAGCGGGCTTCACCGACCGCGCGCGTCAGCCTGAAAGAAGCATGCCCCGCAAAAAGAAATCCCCCCCCGCCTCGCTGGTGCGCTCATCAGCAGCGGAGTACCTCACCTTCGTGGCCGCCAGCGGTGGGGGCGGCGTCGAGGCAGTGTACGCGGATGAGAGCGTATGGCTCAGCCAAAAGATGATGGCGCAGCTCTACGACGTCGACGTCCGCACCATCAACTACCACCTAAAAAAGGTGTTCTCAGACAGCGAGCTCGAGGAGAAGGCAGTTATCCGAAATTTTCGGATAACTGCCTCGGACGGCAAGACCTACAACACCCAGCACTACAATCTCTCCGGCGTGATCGCCGTGGGTTACAAGGTCAACTCCGAGCGCGCCGTCCAGTTTCGCAAATTGGGCACCCGCGTCATCGAGGAGTTCACGATCAAGGGCTTCGCGATGGACGACGAGCGCCTCAAACGCGGCGGCTCCGTGCTGAGCGATCGCTACTTTGAGGAGCAACTACAGCGCGTCCGGGAGATCCGGATTTCGGACCGCAGGTTCTATCAGAAGATCACCGACATCTACGCGACGTCGGTCGACTACGACTTGACGGCGCAGTCAACCAACCGCTTCTTTGCGATGGTCCAGAACAAGCTCCACTGGGCGATCCACGGCCAGACTGCAGCCGAGGTCATCGTCGACCGAGCCGACGCCGAGAAAGACCACATGGGCCTGCACACCTGGACCGATGCGCCTCTCGGCAAGATTCAGAAGTTCGACGTGGTCGTAGCCAAGAATTACCTGAGCGAGGACGAACTGGCGCAGCTCTCGCGACTGGTGAACGCCTACCTCGATGTCGCCGAGGACATGGCGCTCCGCAAGATCCCCATGACCATGCAGGACTGGGAGACGCGCCTGAATCGATTTCTTGCCGCGACCGACCGCGAGGTGCTCGCCGACGCAGGCAAGGTGTCCGCCGAGCTCGCCAAAGCGCATGCCGAGAGCGAGTTCGAGAAGTACCGCATCGTCCAGGACCGCTTGTTCGAGAGCGACTTCGACCGCGTCGTTGCCGACGCCAAGCAGCTCGCGAGGAAACCCACCACTCCCGAACCCGCTGACAGCGAGAAGCCATAACGGGCGGTTGCGTGTATCCTCCTAAGCGGTGACAAGCACTGCCCCGGCAAGCGAACTGCTCAAACGAGAGCTGAGCAAAGTCGTCAAAAACAGCGGCCTCGTGTTCTGGCTCGACGCCGCTGGCCGGTACACACAGTTCGCTCAGCAACTACAGCGTGAACCGAAGGGATTTCCGTACCCGGTCGTGCGCTTCGACGGGAGCTTCCTCGAGCTGATGTTCGCGCTGGAGCGCCATGGCAACGGACTGCATCGCGACAAGGTGCTCGTGCACATGCCGGGGTTCAACAACGAGTCGATCGCCGACACGCCCGTGTACGAATTGTACAAAGCGGGGCAGCGTCACGAACGGGCGCTCGACACGCTCGTGAAGGAGGCCGCGACCGGCGTGCTGCGGCCAGACGATGTCGCGGCATTGCTGAAGCAGAAAGACTTGACCCTCGCCCAGGCGGACGCCGCGCTGGAGCGCGCGCAGAGCGACACGCAGAACCGCTTTCAAGTAGGCCTTGAGAGTCGCAGTGTCGAAAGCGTTTTGTCCGAGCTATTCACGAGAGGTTCGAAACTGGTAACGGATCTCGTGAGCGACGTCGCGCACGCGGAGCAACTGAACGAGTAACTACACCGGAATATTGGCCTGGATCCGGCGGTTTGGCCGGCGCTAGTCGGCCGTGATTTGACGATCCGTCGGTCAGCGGGCGAGGCAACGGCTGCCGACGGCGGCGAGTATCCTTACGTGGTGGCCAGCTGGCTGATGGCGGTCGAGTTTGTCGTCGATCTGAGTGAGGAGCCACTGCTTGATGAACTCAAAGCGGTTCACAAGCTTCAGAAGCCCTTGGTGGTCACGTGCCGCAAATTGGTGCAGTGCCTGCGCGATCAGTTTGCGGACGACTACCGAGAATTCGCCGAAACGTTCGAAGCGCTTCTGATCGATCACCACGAGGAACACAGCCCCGACAAGCTGGGGACGATCGATACGTTTCGGTTCGAAGAGGCTGCGATTCGTGGCAGCGCGCTCGCCGGGTTGGTGGAGGGGGATTGGCAACGTGCCATGAACTACGCGCGCGACCGCCATCCCGAAGCGTGCTTCTGGGTGAACCACGATCCGAAACTCGATCGCACATGGCGATTGATCGCCGCCGCGGCGGACGTCGGGCAAGCCATCGCCACCGCGTCGCAAGGCGTGGCTGATTGCGCGTCTCTGGAGGAAGCGTGCAATCGCTATCGCGACACGCTGCACCGCGTCGATCGCGTGCACCGTGACTTCGAGCAGCTGTTTCATGCGCTGCATGGAATCGAACTCGAAGACGATGCGACGCTTCGAAGCGTCCAGCACCAGGTGCGCGTCCAGTATCGAGCGTGGGCGAACACACTTGCGGAGCAGTTCAACGGGCTGTGCGAAAAGCTCGGTCCGCTACCGGCTCCGGACATGCGTCAGCGCGAGGTCTATGAGCGATTCGTTCATCCGATCATCGAGGCCGGCGATCGAGTTGCCTACTTCATGGTGGACGCACTGCGCTTTGAGATGGCTGACGAGCTGCGGCAGATGTTCGCGGACAAGAAGTTCAAGGCGACGTTGAATGCCCGCCTTGCAGAGCTGCCGACGGTGACCGCGGTCGGCATGAACGCCCTGGCGCCGGTGAGTCGCCAGGGCCGGCTCACGCCGAAGATCAAGGGGCGCAAGTTCGGCGGATTCATGGCGAGCGAGCAATTCACGGTGAACACACCGTCCACGCGGGTTCGCGCAATGGCCTCACGCAGCGTTCAGAGCGAGGCAACCGACAT
>JAUIKB010000669.1 GCA_030430975.1 Polyangia bacterium | reverse complement strand
CCCCGATATCGACCATTTCTTCAGCAATTTCGAGCGCCTGGTGAAAGCGCCGCTGCTCCATTTGAGACAGATACAGCTGCCGAAGAAGCAGCGCACGGGTCTCGGTATCGACGTCGGGGTGCGCCAGGCCTTGTTCTGCGTATTTCGCCCGTGCGGGCACCGAGCGCGCGAGCGAGGCTTTCCGAAGCCAGTCTTCGGGACTTGGGGCCTCGGCAGCCGCGCCGCCGCCAGTGGGAGCCATTAGGCCCAATTTAGCAGTTGCTAAACACACGTCCAGATTTCAGCGGACGAACAACGACACCCCTGCCGGCTGGCGAGGCGCACGCCCGTTAGCAGATAGGGTGTTTTGAGATCAGCAAATCGGCTCTATACCCCCGAGCATGCGTCAGAACACGATCTCGCGAACCTTGCTAGGGCTGGGCGCCGTCGCCATGGCGGTCAGCACGGCCGGCTGTGGACATCCAGCCACGAAGGCGGAGTGTGAGGAGATCGTCGAGCGGATCGCACAGTTGGAAATCCAGAAAAAGAAGTTCCTGACCGATCCCGAGGCCATCAAGACGGAAATCGCCTCTACTAAGCAGGCGCTCAACGATTCGACGATGAAGAATTGCGTGGGCAAACGGATCACCAAAGGCGCGATGGAATGCGTGCGGTCCGCCAAGACGGCGGACGCCATCGTCAATGGCTGCTTTGACTGACGTGCGGCCCCTGCTCTACATCGCCCTGGTCGGCGGCATCAGCAGCTGCGGCGAGCGCGTGACTGAGCAACAGTGTTCGGCGCTCCTCGATCGCTATGTCGAACAACTCGCCGATCAGAATTCCTTCGGAGAAAACAAGAAAGAAGCTCCGAGACTTAAGCGCGAGGCCAGCGAGCTCGCCCGCAGGGATCCCAGCTTCCAAAAGTGTCCTCACGAGGTCTCACGCGCGCAGTGGGATTGCGCGATGCAGGCCCCGAACGCTGATCGGCTCGAGCAGTGCCTGCTGTGGTAGCGCCCGACGGCTATTGATCTGGTATCATCTTAGCCAGCTGCGCTACTGCGGCGGCGACGTCCGGGGACGCCGAGTCGAACCCGTCGAGCGGGTCCTCGAGCTGACGGACTCGCTCCGGCACCGAAAACATCGTGTGCTTGCCGGGATCGAGAGCCAGGTGCACCTCGTCCCAGTGCAGCGGTGTGCTGACGGTGGCCTGCGGCACGGCCCGCACTGAATAGGGAGCGACGATGGTGCGGCTTCGGCCGGTTTGGCCGGTGTCGACATAGACGCGGCCGCCGCGCTCCGCGACGCGGCGTTCCATGGTGGCGATGTCAGGCAGCCGACCCTGTAGAATCCGCCCCAGAAGCTCGCTCAGCATTCGAGCGGTCGTGAACGTCACACCGCGTCCCAGCGGGATCAGCACGTGTAGGCCGCTCTGCCCTGACGTCTTTGGGTAACCGGTCAAGCCGATCTCGTCGAGCATCTCGCGCAGCGCGAGCGCCAGCGTTACCGCGTTCCGAAACGGAGCCCCCTTGAGATCAAAGTCCAGCGTGAGGAAGTCACACTCTTCGAGCGCGTGTTCCTTGCAAGCAAAGATGTGGATCGGAATGCAGCCGAGGTTCGCTATGTGTAGCAGCCCGTCGACGTCGTCGACGACGAACGTCGCAACCTCTTTTCCGTCTTGTTCGAAATCGCGCAGCTGGAGCCGCCGAAGCCAGTCAGGCGTGCCCTTGGGTACGCGCCACTGATAGAAGTTCTTGCCTTGAATCCCGTCCGGGTGACGAACCAGCATCGTCGGTCGCCCGCGTAGGAACGGCACCAGTCGCGGTGCAACCGCGCGGTAGTATTCGCACAGGTCGCCCTTCGTGTAGCCCGCATCCGGCCAGTACACCTTGTCCTGGTTGGTGAGCACGGCCCGCGGTGCCGACAACGACGGTGAGACAACCGGATCCGGCTCAGGTGCGGGCGGCTCTCGCTCCAGGAGATCGGCGCCTTGCATGGCTCGGCAATCATTCGGTGCGCCGTCCGGGCGCAAACCCTTGAAAACGGGGAATCTCAAGTGACCGTCGTCGCTCCAACCCGCGTAGCGCACCGTTACAACGAGCTCCGGTCGAACGAACCGGCGTTCGCGTTGCTCGAGCGCAAACGAGCCCTCAGCGGGTTGTTCGTCGATTTCGATGGCCCGCAGCTTCTCCAGCAGCAGGTCCTGTGTCGGATCGTCGATGCCGCTGCCCACCTTGCCGCGCAGGACCAGCCGGTCCCCATCGTAGCTTGCCAGGAGCAGCGCCCCGAGCTCGCGCTTCTTTGGCTTCTTATCCCAGCCGACCACAACAAAGTCGTCATCGCGTTCACACTTGAACTTCACCCAGGCGTCGGTGCGACGTCCGCCGTCGGCGTACTTGCTATCGCCACGCTTAGCGACGAGTCCTTCTAGTTGTTCGGCTTCACACAGCTGCAAGAGCGGCCGCCCGTCACCCTCAAGATGATCGAGCACGCGTAAACGGCCTCGCCCTTGCACCAGATCCGCCAGCAGTGCCTTTCGTTGCAGCAGCGGCACCGAACGCAGGTCCCACTCGCCGAGCTGCAGCAGGTCGAACACGAGATAGACGACCGGCACCTCGGCGGCGGCACGCCGCACGTCATGTGGGCGCCTGACGTGGATCCTCCGCGCCAGGCGCTGGAAGTTGGGATGACCAAGTTCGTCGAACGCGACGATCTCGCCATCGAGAACCGCCCGAGCGACCGGTAGCGCGCGCACCGCCCGCGCGACATCTGGGTACGACACTGTCGCGACTCGATGTTTCCGATAGCGCAGCGTGACGTCATCACCTCGCTTATCGGCGACGATCCGCACCCCGTCGAGCTTCAGCTCGTAGATTCGGCTGGCATCGTTAAGCTGGGCGCCAGACGAAGCGCACAGCATGGGCGTCAACTTGTCGGTCACGACATCGCTCTGAACACCGCCCAGTCCCGCCGCGCGTTGCTCCAGAGAAGCCGCGAGTTCATCACGTGCGGCCAGCTGCTCGATGGTTAGCCCGCTGAGGACGCTGCGAGGAAGCTCCGCCAGCACGTCGCGACCCGGGTTGGCATGCGCGTCCGGTTTCTTGAGCAGGAGCCACTGGCGCTGGCTTTGGTTCTGGCCCCGCCAGCTTCCGCGTTTGCCCGTCTCGACTAGCGCAAAGCGGCCGTTCAACTTATGGCCGCGTAGCAGGAAGTCGATTTTCCCGGCGGCCTCGCCGTCTTCTCCGGTTGTCTCGATGTAGTGAACGCGACCGACGTCCCACGCGATCATCGGCCCCGCTCCATAATTCCCCTCCGGTATTATGTCTTCGAAATCCAGATACTCGAGCGGATGGTCTTCAGTTTGAACCGCGAGGCGTTTTTCGGCAGGATCTAAAGTGGGGCCCTTCGGTATGGCGAAGCTGCGCAGCGTCTGACCGATTTGAATTCGCAGGTCATAATGCGGCCGCGAAGCGTGGTGCTGATGCACGACAAACGCCCCATGCCCGGTACCCTGAAGACTGGCAAAACGTTCAGCCTCGAACGGTTCGTTGGTTGCGGCTGGATCGCGTTTCCGCTTGTACTCGCGCAGCTGGTCGGTCGGCGCGCGCTGTTCTTTCGCTGTTTCCTTCGTCAACGGCGGTCCCGTTCGGTAGCATACGCATCATGGCAGCCAGGGCGATCTCATCGGGCACTATTTCATTCGGACTCGTGAGTATTCCGGTCAAGTTGTTCACTTCGGCTTCGAGTCAGACCGTGCGCTTCAATATGCTCAATCCCGAAACTGGGGCGCGGGTTAAGCAGCAGCTGGTAGACGCTTCAACCGGCGATGTAGTCGAGCGCGGCGCAACCGTTAAGGGCTACGAGTACGCGCGCGGGCAGTTCGTTCAATTCACTCCCGAAGAGCTCAAAGCGCTGGAAGCTGAACGCACCAATAGTCTGGAAATCGTGGAGTTCGTGCCGCTGAAGTCATTTGACTTCGTCCAGGTGGAAAAGAGCTACTTCCTCGGCCCGGACAAGGGCGGAGACAAGGCGTACAAGCTGCTGTCCGAGAGTATGGAGCGCAACGGGGTCGTGGCGGTGGATCGCTACGGCGCGCGTGGCAAGGACTACCTGGTCATGCTGCGCCCGTACAAAGACGGCTTGCTCATGCATCAGCTGTACTACGCAACGGAGGTCCGATCATTCGAGGACATCGAGACCGGCGCCACCTTCTACTTTAGCGACAAGGAAAAAGATCTCGCGGACAAGCTGATCGAACAACTAACGGTCGAGGAATACA
>JAUIKB010000006.1 GCA_030430975.1 Polyangia bacterium | reverse complement strand
AGTTGTTGGCGCCCCAGCAGTAGACGGCCGGCGGCGTTTCTGTCCGCGCACAAGTGTGAAAGGCGCCGACCGAGAAACCGACAACTGGCGGCAGGCCCACGACGCGTACCGGACTAAGGCGGGTTTCGGTAGTGCCGTCTCCGAGCTGTCCGTGTTCGTTCGAGCCCCAGCAGAGCAGCTCGGCAGCTTCGTTGCGGACACATCGGTGCTGATCGCCGAGGTCTACAGCTGCGTACGGCCCGCCCTCCACCAACGTCGGCGTAGGGCGCATCAGCGCCGTGCCGTCGCCGACGTAGGCGCCCCAGCAGTACAGCGGGGCCGCACCTTCAGAGACGGACGGTGAGCGGTTGAGCGCGCAGGTGGCGGTTCGCCCGGTCGCGATATGGCTCAGGGCGCCGGGGTTCGCCGATCCTGGCGCTGGACCGCAGTCGCCGACGCAGTCGTCGCGTTCGAAATCACCGAACGCAACTTGGCCGCACCCAGATACCGACAACCATCCGGCTGAGACGATGGCGCAGCGCGCCACGGCAGTCAGCTCTCTCCGCACCACGAAAGCAGTATAGCTGCTTTGGGCGAGTGTCGGGGATGACTCGGACCCAGCCCTCGGCTACCGTGCGGCGTGATCTCGCGCCGGATCGGCCCCCGACTGATCGTTGCGTTCGTGCTGCTTGCTCCAGTCGCGCTGGCCGCGCCCACGCCTGCCGAAAAGGAAACCGCCAGGCGTCTCGTCCGCGAAGGCCGGACCAAGGTAAAAGCGGGCGATATCCGTGGCGCTCTTGAAGACTTCAAAGCTGCTCACGAGGTGATGAACGTTCCTGCGACTGGCTTGGAGGTAGGACGCGCACAACGTCGGCTCGGCAAGTTGCTGGAGGCTCGCGACACGTTTCTCTCGGTCCAACGCATGCCGCCCGCTAAGCCGGACCCGCCCGCTTTTCGAAAAGCGCGCGCGCTCGCAAAGCAGCTAGCGAACGAACTCAAGCGCGACATTCCTACGATCACCGTCCGCATTGAAACTGACGATGACGCACCGCCACCGGAAGTGACCGTCGACGGAATATCGGCCCCAGTCACTGGCAAGGAAGCGCTCCTATCCGTTAACCCGGGTAAGCACACCATCGTCTTGAAGTCCGGCGAACTCAAAGAAACCCGCGACGTTGAAGTTTCTAAGGGGGAAAACCAAACGTTGGAGGTGCTGCTGCGAAAACCACCCCCGCCCTCGTCGGCTGACGCCGAGCCTCGCTACTACACGAGCCCCCTGGTCTATGTCGGTTTCACGCTCGCCGGTGCTGGGTTGGTTACAGGGGCTGCAACTGGGTTGATGGCCTTGTCCCGCCGCTCGGAGCTTGACGAAGAATGCGTGGACAGCCGCTGCCCGCCGCGAACGCACGGTTTGATCGATGGCGGTGAGGATCTCGCGTTGGTGTCCACGCTTGGCTTCGCGGTCGGGCTTGTAGGGGCGGGACTTGGTGTCTGGGGACTGACCTTGAGTGGTGAAGAAGAGACCGGCGCCGCGTCGACTAGGTTTTTCGTCGGGCTCGGCGGAGCCGGCTTGAAAGGTTCGTTTTGAGCCTGGCGATCGACAAGGTCGCTATCACCAAGCCGGCGATCAGAAGCCAGGTCTGAGTCGCGGATTTCGGATGCAGGCCGGCGGCGTCGAGCAGACCAAGCAGCAGAAGGTGGGCGACGTAGACGGTGAGCGCGTCACGCCCCAGTGCGCTGACCGGGATCAATGCGGTCCTGCGCGCCATGGTCGGGCCGAACCGGCGTAGAACCAGCAGCGTCGCATGCATCGGCAATAGCAGCCCAAGGAAGCCAGTCGCAGTGTGGTTCCAAAACCCCACCGTTTCGAACCGGTCGGAGCCGCCGTCTGACAGCAGCGAGAGCGCCGGCAGTCCAGAGTAGATGCGATAGATCGAATAGTGCGTTCGAGTCCACATCGAGCCGATACCGACAGCCACGATGAACGCCGCTAACAGCGCCGTGAGCCAGATGCGGTTGGCGCGATCGTCAGAGAGAGCCTGAGCGCTGATGACTCCCGCCAGCGTCATTGCAACCAGGGGGAATGCGCCGCCCGGTCCGGCATTGATGCCCGAGATGTCCAGTCCGAATCTGTCGAGCGCCGCGGTGATGCCGGCGATCACAGCGCTGAATATGGCGGCGAGCCCACTCGTGTTTCTGCGACCCACGATCGTCCCGCCACAGAGCAGCGCCAGCGCGATAGCCGACAAGATGCCTGGAGACGCCCAGACGTCCGGGTGCTGCACGCCATACTGTAAGACGAACAGCGCGACGGCGAGTATGTAGAGCACCGCGGCACGCACACCCAACCAGCGCACCCAGTCTTTGCCCTCGCGCCGACGACGGACCAAGACGAGACTGACTCCGGCCAGGAACAGAAAGGACGCGGCGATGAAGGGCTCGGCCCAGAGCATCGCGCGCAGTGACGCCTCTGCTAGGCCTGGCGTCGGATTGTGCCGCACGGCCGCCACCTCGATCCGCCAAGCGTGCACGCTGAACATCGCGACCACGACGAGTCCGCGGAACAAGTCGACGCCCTCAACGCGGGCGCGTCCTGGCGAGTTATCTGCGGTCATCGCCGGATGACCAAGACGAGCCCGGCGCAAACGACGAGGCCGCCACCAAGCCACACCGTCAGGCTAGGGAAGGCGCGAAACACGAGAATATCGGCGAGCGCGCCGAAGGCGACGGCCGCGTATGATGCCGCCGCAACCGTCGACGCCTGCGACAGTGCGTACGCCTTAGTCATGAGCAACTGGCCGATCGTTGCGGAAATCCCGCAGCCGATCAACACACTCACGAGGCGCCACGGAGGGAAGTCGAGCCCTCCGCGAAGCAGTAGCAGCGTACTGACACACAGGGCGAACGCGCCGATCTGAAACCACACGACGATAGCTGACGAACGTTCCGTCTTGCCTAGCGCCCGTACGGTGACGTGCGCTAGCGCGCTCAAGACCACGCCGCCCAGAGCCCACAGCCCAAACCACGACCCGATCGTCAACTGGGGACCCACGATCAACGCCGAGCCGCATAAGCCAAGGCCGATCGCGAGCCACACGGTGCGGCCGGGGCGCTCAGCCGAACCCAGCAGCAGCGGAGCCAAGATCGCGATGAGGATGGGCTGGAGCTTGTGGAGGATCGACAGGTCCGCTACGGCGAGCCCTCCGGCTGCGGTGAAGAAACACACCATCGCTCCGAAGCCGGTCAGCAGCCGAATGGTCATGAGGCCCCTGCGGTGAATACGCAAGGCTTCGCGCCAACTGCCGGCGCGCGTGGTCGCGCCGAAACCCAGCGAGAAAACGATGGCCAGGGGAATGCTCGTGGCGCTGCGAAACAGGATGATGTCGAGCGCCGAGAGTTCCCGGCGCGCGACCTTCGCGAAACTCACCATAACGGTGAATGCGACAGTCGCCGCGATCATCAGTAGCGGACCGCGTCGAGCGGGCGGCGTTTCATCTCCGCTGGGCGCTTGGTTTCGGGCTGGTGATTCGCTATGCATCCGCCATGCGCGGCTTACGATTGTTGACTGCCTGCCTCATCGCGTTCGGCTCTCAGGCGTGCGGCGCCGGCGCGCCAGCAGACATCTCGGACCCGAACTCCGCTCAGCGAGACCCGACCATGGAAACGAACCCTGTGCAAGACGACGCTACGCCCAAGGCGAAAATACCGACCCACCAAGTCGACTCCGTTGCGGTCGGCATGACCAAGACAGGCGTCACGGCGCTGTGCGACGAACATCTCCGTCGTGCGCAAGCGTTGCTCGAGGAGGTGAAGGCGTTGAAGTCGGCTGCTGATGAGAGCCTCAGCTACGAGTCCGTCTTGGGCAAGGTAGACGACATCAGCTTCGAGCTCAGCGTTGGCGCCGGGTTCCCTGAGTTGATGTCGGTCGGTCATGTAGACAAGGCGGTCAGAGACGCCGCCGAAGGCTGTCGCCCCAAAGTCGTCAAGTTCGACACCAACATGATGTTGGACGCCGAGTTCGCGGCCGTTGTGAAACGCTATGCGGCGACCAAGCCGGCCCTCTCGGGTACCCGCAAACGGCTACTTAGCGAGTTGCTTCGCGACTTTCGCCGCAATGGTTTGGAGTTGAGCGCTGCGGACCAAACCAAGCTCCGCGCCTTGAACAAGGAACTCACCGAACTGGAACAGCAGTTCGAGCGAAATCTGGCGGACGCTAGGGCGTCGCTGCGCGTCGAACCGAAGCGATTGAAGGGGTTGCCTGAGTCGTTTATCAAGAACCATGCCCCGGGCAAAGACGGGCTGGTTGAGATCACGACCGACTATCCTGACTATTTCGACGTGGTTTCACATGCCGAGGACCGTGCGCTCGCGCGTGACCTGACCAAGCTGTTCGATAATCGTGCTGCCGACAAGAACGTGCCTATCCTGGAGAAGGTACTGATCCTCCGCGAACGCAAAGCCAAGTTGCTCGGCTACGAAACGTGGGCTGACTATGCAATCGAGCCGCGCATGGCCAAGACGCGCGCTGCGGTGAAGAAGTTCTTGGACAAAGCGGCTGCGACCGTACGGGCGCCTGCCAAGCAAGAGTACAAGCTGTTCTTGCAGCAGTATCGAAAGATCGGCGGTAAGGCGAATCCGATTCCCAACTACGACCGTCTCTACCTTGAGAATCTTCTTAGAAAGTCGAAGTTCAACTTCGATGAAACCAAGCTGCGCCCGTACTTCGAGATCGGAAACGTCACCAAGGGGCTGATGACCATCATCAGCAAGCTGTACTCGATCAAGATCGTAGAGGTTAAGGACGCCAAGACATGGCACTCCGACGTCAAGGTGATCGATCTTTTCGAAGGATCGAAGAAGCTCGGTCGAATCTACCTCGATCTCCATCCGCGCGACGGCAAGTACAAGCACGCGGCGATGTTCGAGATCCGTGGTGGCCGTCGCCTGTCGAGTGGGGAATATGTAACGCCGATCGCCGCCCTGATGTGCAACTTCCCCAAGCCGGGCGCGGGTCCTGCTTTGATGACGCACTCGCAAGTGACGACCTACTTTCACGAGTTCGGTCACGCCCTCCATCACGTCCTGACCCAACAAGCCTTGGCGACGTATGCGGGCACGAATACCGTCCGCGACTTCGTCGAGGCGCCGTCTCAGATGTTCGAAGAGTGGACGTACGCGCGCGAAACGCTGGATCTGTTTGCCAAGCACCACGAGACCGGCGAGAAGATCCCGGACGACTTGTTTAAAGCCATGCACAAGAGTCGGACGTTCGGGCGAGCGCTTTCGACCGAGCGCCAGATCTCTTTGGCGACGCTGGACTTTGAGTATCACTCTCGTCCCACGCCGGTGAAGACCGACGTCGTATTCACCGAGGTGATGAAGAAGACTCAGCAGTTCTCGTATCTACCCGAGACGCACTTTCAGGCGACATTCGGCCATTTGATGGGCTACGACGCTGCGTACTACGGCTATCAGTGGGCGCTCGCTATCGCCCGGGATGTGCTGACGCGCTTCAAGTCTGCAGGTTTGATGAACGCGAAGGTCGCAGCCGACTGGCGGGCTGCGGTGCTTGAACCTGGCGCCGGCGCGGACGAGCGCGACTTGGTGACCAAGTTCCTTGGGCGCGAGACGAATCTAGAAGCCTACGGCGAATTTCTCTCAGGGAAATAGTTGGTGGCGACGGCGCGGCCCAAGCCCAGGCGCAGGTGGGGGCGCCTGCTTGGGACGCTTGTGCTGCTTACGGTGGGGCTTGCGGCTTTTGGGCTGTTTGCTGCGCACCGACATATCCGCGGTATCGACGCGCCGATTCCTGCAGCCGAGCTACTTGTCCGCATCCCAACTGGCGAACTGCCTACGGCGATATACTGGATCAATACATCGTCTCAACGCATCCCTCGCAAGTGGATGCTCGATCCCGGCCAAGATAAGGATCCGCTAACCAAGTACGAACTCGCTCACCCTGCGTTCGTGTTGCGCTGGAGCGACGGTCGACTGCTGCTCGTCGATACGGGCATGACGCCTAGTGCAGCCGCTTCGTTTGCAAAGAAGGCTAGGTTCTGTTGCACCAAGGACGCCGGTCGCCACCACGGGTCTGTCGCCACGGCGCTGGGCGATGAAGCCAAGAAGGTCAGTGCGGTGGTCTTCACGCACCTGCATGAGGATCACACCGAAGGCTTGCGCAGTCTATGTGAGCACGCTGAGTCGGTTGCCGTTCTGCAGTCTCCTCAACAGGCAACCGAGCACAACTACCTCACACGCAAAGGCCAGAAGTTCATCGACCAAGTTGCGTGCGCCGATCAAGTGACCCTGCAGGGACGGGCGCCCTACCGCCTTCCTGGTCTCGATGGGGTGTCGGTTACGCCCGTCGCGGGACACACCCCCGGCACGCAGCTAGTGACCGTGCATGTCCGTTCGACATCAGGGGTCAAGCGCTACGTCCTGGCAGGGGACGTTGCGAATGTCCGCGACGGCATCGTTAACGACATCCCCAAACCATGGGCGTACCGGTACCTCACGGTTCCAGAAGACGATGTAAAGCTTGGGGCTGTGCGTCGCTTTCTGCGCGGTCTTGAGCGGGACCAGCGTGTTGAGGTGGTCGTCTCACACGACCTGTGGGCGCTGAAGGCTGGTTCGATTCCCGTCTTTGCACGGGCGTCGAACGGGTCGTAGGTTTGAAGCGTGACGCGACATGCTGTCTGCTTGATTGCGGCGCTCTGGCTAGCGTGTACACCAACCGGCCAAACGCCCGCCGAGTCGGCTCCGTCCAATCCCAACAGTACTCCAGGGGATCCGTCGCCGCGGCAAGGTTCTGGCGCAGGTCCCCGTGATGTTCAGCCTGATGATCCAGACACGCCGTCAGCCTCGCAGTCAGCGCCGGCGGTGCGGTCGTCGGATCCGGCCCAGAGCCACCCAGCGGTGTGGAGCATCTCCGTTCGCTCTTCGACGCCGGACCGTGGATGCGCGCTGACCAGGGCCGAGTGCGTCCCGCGAGACGCTAGTGCGGGTGGTTCGGTAGATCCTTCGGTTCAGGGCGCTTGGGGTGGGTGCGCGCCCAACCGTGCCGTGCCGTGCACGTGCCCGCCAGGCGCTGCCTGTATCAGTCCGAGTCTGTGTAAGGCTGCGCTGCGCGTCGATGTCAGTCAGGCGCAATCGGCTCAACGGTCGCCCGCGTGCTGCTATGAGTTGCCCACGGACTGCGATGCTGGTCTCGATCCGTCTGGCCAACCGGCGCCGTTGTAGAGACTAATGCCCGCCCGGCGCAGCGTCGTCGGCCTGTCACACTTGGCCAGGGAGGCGCGCGGTCTGATTCCCGTAGTCCGGATGGCGCCGCCTTGGGATGGCCGCAACGCTCGAAGTATGGCCGACGGTGGCTCCAACCACCGGTCGCATACTGAGCTGGCGAAGGCATACCGACGGGTCACCGAGGATCTGCCCAAGCGCCCCGACTGGCCGATGTATGTGCACGTCCACAACGAAACCAACGTTTGCTACGAATGGAACTGCCCTTAGTTGCCGTCGGCGACTCGCACGGAACACAAGTCGCGTACGCGGCGAGGTACGTCCGGCTCGACGCGCGTGAATTTGGGGCCGAGACTGCGCCACGTCGAGCACGGCCGCACCCCGCTCGCTGCGGCTGCCGGGCGGGTCAGGCGGGGCGCGCGTCGTGGACGCTGCGCGGCCTGTATCGACCGGCCGCGGATGATCATCGGACTCAATCGAACGACCGGCGTCGGGTGGGCGGTGGACGGCGGTGTGTCTTGGGGCATGGCGACGACATCGGGCGCCATCGCGGCTGGCTGGGGCCGTCGATGCGCGATGAACGCAGCGGCGCTCAGACATGCGACGCCGCTGACGAGGATAAGGCCGGCGAATAGGTGGTGTTTCATGACGAACTCCTTGGTAGGCGCGCTAGGCGGCGCTTCTGGTTGAACCTGTTGGTTCGTCGCTTAGCCAGACCCGTGCCAGCGCGGCGAGTCGAATGGCTACTGCCGAGAACTCAACGGTCCCGGCGGTTTACGAATTACTGCGCAGAAGAAGTTGCATTGCCGAGGGTGGCGGTGGCCAACCAAGTGGCGGCAACCGCCGCTCCGCCGGCGAAGTCGGAGCGGCGGCCACGTCAGACTGGCGTGCGCACCGAACCCGTCGTCGCGACGGTCCCCTGGGAGCGCTCTTTCGTGACCACGTGCAGTAGGATCCACGTGGCAAGTCCGGCAACGACACCGAACCAAGCGGAAACAGCGGCGCTTCCCGCCCACTCGGCGAGTGCTGCGCCGCAGAGTGCGCCGATGCACTCGCCGAGTGTGTATCCGAACAGGTCTAGCGATGATAGTCGTCCGCGTAGTCCGTCCGGCGTGGCCCGCTGCAATCTGGTGACGGCTGCGACCCAGTTGGCTCCCATGCCGGCGCCCCATAGAACTAGACAGATCGCGACGAGGGGCGTGCTACGCGTCATCGCGAGCACGGCCATACTCAAGAACGTCAGCGCGGCTGCGATGTGCCATCCGGGGCGCTCGCTCTTACCGGTGGCCAGGCGCGTCCACGCGACTGGGCCGATGCCGGTGCCAATCGCCCGCAGGAAATGCAGTGTGCCGATCGCCATCGCTGTCGAGCCGAGCCAGCCGAGCTCCTTGCCGAGAACCGTTAGCAACACCCAAGCCCCGCCGTTGGCGATCGATACAGGCGTCTTGCCGAGCGCTGCGCGTAGCACCGGCGCGCGCTGACGCGCGAAACGCCAGGCTTCACGGACGCCCGACCACGCCGTAGCGGACGCGTCTGTGCGTTCTGGGCGCATCGTCGGCAGGCCGCCGAGCACGATCGCGGCCACGAAGAACGTGCAGGCGTCGGCGAGAATGGCGAGGGTCGGTCCGACCAAGGTCGCCAGTACGCCGCCCAGCGCAACCCCCACCGCGAAAAGGAGGCTCCAGGTCGCCGCCATCAGCGCGTTTGCCTTGCCGATCTCGTCCTCCTTGACCAGGCGCGGTAGGGCGGCGACGGCCGCCGGTTCGACAAACGCGCCGAGCGCGACGCGGAGCAGGAGCAGCGCTTCTACTGCCACGAGGGAGTCGGCGTAGGCCGCGCCAGCCATGCTCAGCGCGACTACTCCGCGCAGGGTGGATGCGCCGACGAGCAGGCGCTTGCGGTCGAAGCGATCGGTGACCCAGCCCGAGAACGGGGCGAGCAGTGCCGTGGGCAGCGCGTGCGCTACGAGCACCATGGCGACCGCCAGCAGTGTCGAGCCACGTTCGAGCGCCAGCAGGCTGACGGCGACGAAACTGAGCCAGTCGCCGAGCAACGAAATCACGTCGCCCATCCACAGGCGACGGAACTCCGGTCGCTCTTTCAGCAGGCTCAGCATCCGCTCGTCATAACGCTCAAGCCGCCGACGTTGAGTCCGATGGCTATGGGATTAGCAAGAATCTATCGAGATAGTCGCCAATCGCCAGAGACCGGACCAGTTCTTGGACTGCGGCGCGGCCTTGCAGCGGAATTCCGGCCTACTGTGAGCCCTGCTCGATGACGCTCACCGGCAGCGCGGCGATTCGGCGTTCCGCCAGATACAGCTCCAGTTCCGTCGTGCCGACGCCGCTTCCGATCAGGATGTAGACGCCTTCTTCGCCTGCAGGCTCGATCGTCATGACTCGAGGATCCTTCGATCGGTACTCGACCTCACTGATGACGCTCTCGTTGGAGTCATGGGCGTCGACGCGCGCCTTGACGATCGTTCCCACGCTGAGGGTGATACTCCGGGGTTCCAGCCGAGCCTGCTCCGGAGGTAGCGATACCTCCGAGTACTGAAGCTCCTCGAAAGTCGGTGGCTCTTCGGATGACCCGAAGACGCAGCCGTTGAGCGTCAGCAGGAGTGCCGTTCCAAGTCCAACGAGTCCCCTCATTGAGCAGCTTCCTCTACGGTGATCGTGTACAGGTTTTCGACCTCCCCAACCGTAACGCTCAGCTCGGACGTGCCAACCTGAGCTGCCGTGATGTCCATCACGGCAGAAGGCGAGGCGAATTCTAGCGCGACGGCCTTATCGCCGGTGACTTTCCAATAGAAGTCGTTCGCGCCCGCCAATTTGTTGCCGCTCTTGTCATACGTGCGCGTCCGTACGCTTTGCGTCTCGCCGACTCTCATTGCGACTCGGAGCGGCTTGTTGTCATCGGTGCGCAGCTCGAGTTCGGCGATGTCGGCGACGCGCAGATGGATGATGTCGATGATGGTGCTATCCGATGTGCGTCTCGCGAACAGCCCTGCGAACCCGCCGGATATCCCTTCGAATCCTTTGTCGAGGCGCTTCACGAACACGTTCGACGCGGCCTCGATCTTGAAGGCTGAAGTCGGACCGCTCGGGTCGAACTCTTCGTAGGATATTTGAAACCGTGATCCAACGGCCACGCTGTCGGGAAACTCTTCCGCCGTCAGCCCGTCGGGGCAGGCGGCGTCCTCCGTATCAAAGCACTCGTATCGAAACGCTCCATTGCCTAGCTCCCCCGGTGATTGATCCGGGTCGAGCGCGTCGGCGCCGCAGGCCACACACGCCCACACGCTGACTAATCCAACGAGACGAAGCGCCAATCCTGTAGCCATGGTGCAGATTTAGCATGAATGGCGCCCGGCGGCGCCCGGTCAGCAGCGGCACACGAACAGCGAGGCAACGGTATCGCCGGTGTTCGTTAGATGCATGGGTTCGTCGACAGCGCTGCGCACCGGGCAGCGCCGCGGGATGTTGGTTTCGTGAGCCGTCAGCTGGCCCCTGACGACCCACATCAGACGGCGCGAAACCGTACAGTCGGCCGCTTCGGGCAACCGGTCGAGCGAGGCGCCAGGATTCAGCTCCACGCAGGAGAGTTCGGATTCGTGGGAGGAGAGCAGCACACGTTGCGTGCCGAAGCCGCGGCTGACTGACTGGGTGGGCAGCGTCGCTGGCGTCCTCGAAATCTCGACCGCCGCGGCGCGCGCACGGCCACGGAGCGCGGCTGGTTTGACCAGACGGATGTCGGCGCGGCTCGCCATCGGATGGACACCGAGCAGCATCGCCGCGAGTTCTTCCGTGGCGTTTTCGATGATCTGATATCGGCGAAAGCGCAGTAGCGCGATCAGTTCGTCTGCGATGCGATCGTAATCGTATGTGTCGGCGATGCGACCGGAGTGACCGGCTGGAGCGAGGTCGAGGTGCAATCCGACGTCGATAGAGACGCGTTGTTCGTTGACTCGTTCGTCCGGGCGCACGCCGACGACGCAGTCGACCTCGAGACCTTCAATGCGGATCACATCCATTGCCATCGCGATATCACGGACCCGCGTGCATACACAGGTGCATAAGGCCGCTAATGCGTTCAGTGTGATCCGCACCAAACAGGGCGTTCCCTGCCGGAAGCTGTATCCTAGAGGCATGTCGACCCAGCGGTGGTTTCCAGTTTCGTTGCTTGTGATGGTTGGAGCGTTCGCTAGCGGTGGCTGCGGAGCTCGCTCGGACCTCGACTTCGACGAGTTCTCGCCGGTTCCCGCCGGAGGCACGTCCGGCGTGGGGGCGACCGGTGGCACTGCCGTGGGTGGAACTGCCGGAACTGCCGTCGGCGGATTCGGCGGAACGGCCGTCGGCGGATTCGGCGGAACGGCCGGCGGAGGATTCGGTGGCACGTCCCAGGGGGGGACATCCCAGGGTGGCGCGGGCTTCGGTGGAACGTCCCAGGGTGGCGCGGGCTTTGGTGGCACCTCCCAGGGTGGCACGGGCGGCGTCGCTGGTGGACCGCCGTGTTCGCCGCCGGGTTGTTTTGGTTGTACGGATTGCTTCTCGGCCTGTCTGTGCGCTGGGAATCCCCCAGACTTCTGTGATGCTCAGTGCGGCAGCGGTGGGTTCGGCGGCGGCGGTACGGGTGGCACTGGCGGCGGCGCGCTGGTTTGTGGCAACCGAGTCTGCACCTCGGTCGACGTGCTTGGGTTCACGACTCTGGATGCGTGCTGCCCGAACGGTCCGAACAACAATCGATGTGGTGTGATTACGGACCCGATCGTGGGGCTGGCGCCCGGGATACCGCCGGGCTGCGTGCGCAAGAATCAGCCGGGTCGGTTTGATCCCAGCTGTCCGGAGATGCCCGTGCCGGTCATCGGCGCTAGCGCGGCCGGCTGCTGCAAACCGAATGGTAATTGCGGAAACCAGCTGGATCTGATCGAGCTTGGGTGCGTCAATACGTCACCGTTCGGTGGTCCGCCACCCACGAAGTGCGGCGGCACCGGTGGCTTCGGTGGCCAGGGTGGCTTCGGTGGCCAGGGTGGCTTCGGTGGCCAGGGTGGCTTCGGTGGTCTTGGCGGTCAAGGTGGCAGCGGTGGCTTCGGCGGCTTCGGCGGTCCGTGCTGCGAGCCGCACGTCACGCCTGGCTGTGACAGCCCTGAGGTCACGCAGTGCGTTTGCAGCTCAGACGCGTTCTGCTGCGAGGAGCAGTGGGACGGGATCTGCGTGGACCAAGTAAACTCGCTGGGCTGCGGCACCTGCGAGGGCACAGGGGGTGCCGGTGGGTTCGGTGGTAGCGGTGGGTTTGGTGGCTTCGGCGGTCAGGGCGGCTTCGGCGGTCAGGGCGGCTTCGGTGGCAACGGCGGTTTCGGTGGAACCGGCGGCTTTGGCGGTTTTGGTGGCTCTGGCGGAACCGGCGGATTTGTAGGGGATTGCTGCGAGACGCAGCCCACGCCGGGTTGTGACGACGGGCCGACCGCTCAGTGCGTGTGCAACTCGGACCCGTTCTGTTGTGAGCAGGAGTGGGATCAAATCTGCGTCGACGAGGTCAATTCGTTAGGTTGTGGCCTGTGCTCCGGAACCGGTGGCGCCGGAGGCGCGGGAGGATTCGGCGGAGCAGGTGGCAGCGGTGGGTCCGGTGGTTTCACGCAGCAGGAGTGTTTGCAGAATCCGCCTTCGCAGTGTGTCGGCTGTTTGTGCGGGGGCTGCTTTGGCCAACTCACGAACTGCTTGGATCAGCCGGGCTGTCAGGAGATCGTACAGTGCATCAACCAGACGGGCTGCTCCGGCATCGGCTGCTACCAATTCAGCACCTGCCGCGGCGTGATCGATGCCGGCGGCGGACCGTTCAGCCAGACAACCCAACGGGCAGCTCAGCTGGTCGCCTGCTCCAACAACGCGGGCTGCCCGTGTTTCTAGCCTGAACTAATCAGGTTTAGTGCGCGCGAGCGACTCAGCCGCAGGCGCCAGCGGTGCACTGCTGGCCGGTGGGGCAGACTCGGCCGCAGCCGCCGCAGTGCCCAGAATCGGACTGCAGCGAAACGCAACCCGCTGTCGGACAGCAAGTCTCGCCAGCTTCGCATGCATCCCCGCCGTTGCAGCGGCATCGTTGGCGACCGGCGACGCGCAGGCAGGCTTCGCCAGGCACGCAGCGGTCGCCTTGGCAGGAGCAAACGCGATTCGAACACTGTGCCGTTCCGGTCCCACCGGAGCGACAATGAGAGCGCTGACCGCAACCACAGGCACCCTGTGCGCATTCGAACCCGGTGCTGTTGCCTTGCTGCGAGCAGTCGTTGTTGCACGCTCCGCAGTTTGCGGCGTCGGACTGAGTGTTGGTTTCGCAACCGTCGCTCGGGTCGTTATTGCAATCGCCGAAGCCGTCGTTGCAGCTCTCCGCCGTGCAGACACCTTGGACGCAAGCCGGCGTGCCGTTTTCGATCAGACACGGCGCACAGCTAGGGCTCGCGCAGCCGAACGCTGGGTCGTTCGTGCTGACCTCCTTGCCCTCGCACATCTTCGTTTGTTGCGTGCTGCCGCCGACGCCAGCGCCGCCCGCACCCGCGGTGCCGTTCGGGTTGCCGTCGAATTGACCGTAGTCGTTCGTGCAGCCAGCTGCTGCTCCGAGCCCTAGCAGCAATGCTGCGATGGCGGCGCGCACGGGGACACCCATGAGTGAAGCTTCCCAGCGGATGTCAGCCACCGCAACCGGTTAGGAGCAGGCGCCGGCGGTGCAGGTTTCGTTAGCGTCACAGGCGACGCCGCAACCGCCGCAATTCGCGTCGTCCGACTGGATATCGATGCAGCCTGAACCCTGACAACAGGTCTCGCCCGCGGTGCACGCGGCGCCGCCGTTACACGAGCATTCCTGAGCGCTGGCGACCTGCCGGCAAACTTCACCAGGGTTACAGGTCGTGCCGTTGCATCCGCAAAGGCCGGCGTTGCAGTCTGCCGTCCCCGGCCCGTTGCCCTTGCAGTCTCCAGCGGCGATGCACCCACACTGTCCGGTTTGGCACGACAAACCTGACCCGAAGCCCAAGCTCGTGCAGTCGTTGCCGCACGCGCCGCAGTTCTGATCGTCGGTCGCGGTTTCGACTTCGCAGCCGTCGTCTGGACCGGAAGCCGGTTGATTGCAGTTAGCGAAGCCGGTGCTGCAGCTACTGGTGCATTGGGTGCCTGTGCACTCGGCGGTATCGACGTTGTCGGTGCTGCAGGCCCGTCCACAACGGCCGCAGCGTTGGGGCGTGTTCAGGGGCTCTTCACAACCGTCGCTGTCGGTGGTGTTGCAGTCCCCGAATCCGCTGTCGCACATGGCGATTGCACACTGGTTGTTCTGGCATGTCGCCGTAGCGTCATTCAGCGCACAAGGGGCGCAGTCCGCAGCAGTGCAGCCGAACATCGGGTCATCGATGTCGACACAGGTTCCGCCGCAGGTCTTCTGGGTCGGGCCGCAGCCAGCCCCGCCGCTGCCTCCCGACCCGCCGGCGGCGCTTCCGCCGCTTCCGCCGCTTCCGCCGCTTCCACCGGTTCCCGCGCTTCCGCCTGAACCGGCGCTGCCCGCCGCGCCGCCCATGGAGGTGCTGCCGCCCACGCCGCCGACCGAGGTGGTTCCGCCCACCGACGTCGTTCCGCCGACCGAGGTGGTTCCGCCCACCGACGTCGTTCCGCCGACCGAGGTGGTTGCTCCTTCGCCGATCGTGTTGTTGCTCGAGAACGACTCGTAGTCGTTCGTACAGCCCGCAAAGGCAGCGATGGTCACAAGCCACGTGGCGGCACGGATGTGCGCGCGCCCCGCCACTAGAACGCTCCCGAGAGGCTAAGTCCTTGAGGCCGGACTTTGAGTCTTAAAGAGGCCCGTTGCGGGTCTTCTTTCGAGGACTCGCTCAACACGTACAGCGTGACGCCCGCAGCAGCTCCGAGTACGCCAAAAACCAGTCCTACGTTGGCTATGGTCTGATAAGTTTGTCCTGTGGAAATGTCATCGTCGCGGTCGCCGTTGCAGCGGCCGTTGGGGCATTCTTCTTCGAGGCGGCTGAACTTTGAGTTGTTGAGAGCGCCGAATACCATGAACGTGAGCAGGCCCGCTGCTCCGACGCCGCCGGCTACATAGGCGTAGGGTCGCAGGTGTGTGTTGTCCGTAGGCTCTTCCTTGACCACCTTGCGACTGGGTTTCACGGCCGGCGGACTGATGTCGAGTTCGATGGTTGCCGAGTCGCCGGGGTTGACGCTAATCGACTCTTCTACCTTGGTGCCATCGGCACGGGTGGCTGTGGCGGTGTGCGAACCCGGTTCGACCACGGTTGGGCCTGCGAGTTCCTTCGGTGTGAGTTCGCGGCCGTCCAGCGTAACGGTAGTGCTGTCGCCGCCTGTGATCTCGATGGAGACCTCCGCCAAGGTAGCTCGAAGCTGGCCGAGTTCCTCCGTTGCCGCATTCAGCGTCGGCTCATACTTCTTCTTGTTGGCGGCATTGTTCGCTGCCACCGTAGCTGCCTTGTACGCCTTTACCGCGCCGGTGTTTTTCTTGGCGCCGGCCAGGGCTCGAGCGAGCATCAAATAGGCGTTGGGGCTCGCCACGATGTCGAGCGACGCCTGGAACGAATTCGCTGCTTCGTCGAACTGCCCAGCATCGAACGCCTTCATGCCTGTGCGGAAATGGGTGATCGCTTCTTTCTTCTGGTCCTTTGTGGCCGCTTCGACGCTGACGCCATCGGCGTAAGCGGGGGGTGAAACCGTGGCGACGGCGAGTGATGTGAGCAGGGCGCACCGAGCGATCGTTTTCATAGTTCTCCTGACATCATAGCCCTCCGGGCATGAATCGCTTCTTCTTCCGTGGCGGTCGGATAACTCGCTTGGGGGTTTGTGGTGTCGAAGGGGTTTCCGTCGGCGGGGCCGCCGACGGGGCAGGGGCCGATTCTGCACTGTTTTTTGGGGCCGGGGCAGATGCTACCGGGGCGGTGACTGCTGCGGGCTGTGGCCCGGATGCGCTCTGCGCGTGCGGTGCGGCGCTGGTACGAGGCCGCGCTGCACGATCGATGGTTGCGTGGGGGCTTTCGTCGTTGCCGCTGCATCCTCGGATGATCAGCGCAAGCAGCAGGAGTGCTGCCGACCCGCCTAAGATAGCGCCGACGATTTTTCGCATCTTCGTCCGACGCGCGTCTGCGGCGCCGTCCTGCTCGCCGTTCGGAACTCCAAGATCCGGCGCGGGCGTGTCGTCGGTCAGCGCCGGTGCGACCTCCGCGGCTTGCGAAGCGGGCTCGGTGTTTACTGGTTGCGCCGGGTCTTCCCCGACCGCTTCGAGCAGGTCGGCTGGGGGCGCTGGTATGGCTGGGAAGCTTGGAGCGGAGACGTCGGGTACCAGATTGTCGGATTCCAGTTCGGCAGGCGCCGCTGAGGTCCGTTCGGGGTCTGGTTCGTCGACGTCGGGCTTCGCGGCGGGAGGTGAGTCGGGCGTTGCTGCGACGACGGCCTCAGCGACCTCCTCGTCGGCGACGACCGCCGCTGGGGTTGCTTCCGATTCCTGTGACGGACCGAGGCGCGACGGTGCATCGGACTCGACTGGCGGAGTCACTTTCGGCTCGCCGCCGCTGCCGACGGAAGAGACTCGAGCAGCGACTGCGCTCGGTGCGGGCGGCCGTGCCGTCTTGGGGCGAGGGGGGCGCGGGGGGCGAGGCGGGCCACCTGGTTCGGCAGGTGGAATCGACGACGCGGGGGTTTCGATGATCTCGACCTCGTCCGTCAGCGACGGCATCGAATCGCGTGCGGCACCGTCGGCATTCGGGGAGGCCACCGATGGCTTTGGCGGAGTGGGCAGGATCGCTGGCGGCGGTTCCGTCGGTGCCTTCGGACGGTGCGTCGGTCGCTTCGAGTCGGGCGCGGCGCCCTCGCCGTCGGTTTGAGCTTCCGTCATCGACGAGACTCGATCGCGGAGCTCGCGGAGGCCCGACTTGGCGATCCGCTCGACGAGGAGGCCGACCTTTTCGCTGCTCGCTGGCGAGATCGCCTGCTCGAGCCCGTCACAGAACTCGCCGAGCGTCTGGGGGCGGGGCTTGGCGTCGCGGGTCAGAGCCTTGGCGATGAAGTCGTCGAGCGCGGCGGGTATGGGCTCGAATCCAGGGCGCGCGAGCTTGCTGAGTTTCGATATAGCGCCGTACCGGACGGCCGACGCAGTCGCGCGCCCCTTCGCCTTCCCCGTGTGCCCGCCGGGGTTGAACAGTGAGCGTCCGGCGAGCATTTCCCAAACCAGCACGGCCACGAAGAACACATCGCTGCGCACATCTGAATGAGGCGTCGGCGCTAGTTGCTCGGGGCAGGCATAGGCCGCAGTTTCAGCTGCGTCTCGAAACGCTGGCAGCGCGGCTCGCAAGCCAGCGTCGAGCGCCATGGTCTCGCCGAAGTGTGTGACGAACAACGCATCCGGCACCGCGCCCCCGATGCTCTCATCTGAACCTGCCTCGCGCAGGGCTTCCAGACAGCGCGCTGTGTCGACTCCGATACGCGCCGCGACATCGAGGGGGATCGGGTGCTTGTCGCGCCGCGCCGCAGAGAGCAGTTCGCCGAGTGACACGCCTTCAACGAACTCCGCTGCGACGGCGATAGCATCTGGATCGTCGACCATGTCGAGCGTCGCCAGCAGCCGGGGTCCCCGAATGCCCATCGATTCAAGTGCGGACGACATCACGTCATCGGTCAGCTCGTCGCCCAGTTCCGCCTTTTGGTAGCGTCGCACCCAGACCGCTCGGCCAGCGTCCGCGCCGTCGACGACGCAGCCGAGCCATCGCTCGCCGTAGGCCGAATTCACCAGCCGGTGCAGCAACTCATAGCGTCCCGCCCGAACTGCCGCCGTTGCGTCCCGCCCAGCCATCTGCCGAACTCTAACCGAATTCCGCACGAACTGAGCATTCCCGGTAAGATTCGGGAACTTACGCCGCCGAGCCGATGGCCGGTCTCATAAGTGGGGCCTCGGACGCTCAATTATCAAACGCGCGTCGCAGCGGCGAGCTAGTGCATCGTTTCGGTTGTCTTTCGTTCGTTCTGCGCGACGGTTAGCGGCCACGCGTACGGATCGCGATGCCAGCCGTCGCTGCCCGCACGGCGCCAGTCCACGCGGAGTTCGAATGCGCCGGTCGTTGGCGGAACCGGCATGCCCATGGTCCGAGTTCTGAATCTCGGCGTCGTGGTTTGATGGGTGATCACGTCGCTGAACGCCTCGAGTTGCGTATCCAAACTGACCAAGGCGAAGCGCGTGTCGAACGTCTGATCGAGTTCGTGGTCGTTGACGCGCCAGTAGGCGTGCAGCTCGATCGGCACCACCGCTCCCGGTGGCGGTGGCGGCGCGTCTGGCGGGACATTGATCTGCTCGACGAGGTTGAACAGCGTCACGTTGTTCGATTGCTGATCCAGCGACGAGCCGCTGCATAGGGCAACCAGGTAACAGGACGGCACGACGTCTAGTTAGGCTCCAGAGCCTCCTGGCGCAATGGATTTTGGCGGTTTTGGTCAGTTCATGTCCGTGCAGGTGCCCGAATTCGTGGCTGACGGTGTACGCTGGGCGGCCATGACGAACTCGACGATTCGCGACCTGGACAAGGCGGTGCCGCGCGTTGACGGTGCGGACAAAGTAACCGGCAAGGCGTTGTATGTTGACGATTTGAAAGTCGACGGCGCGCTCTACGGTCGGACGGTCCGCAGCCACGTGCCACATGCGAAGCTCAAGCGCATCAGCTTGGATCCAGACTTTGATTGGAGCGATGTCGTCGTCGTAACCGCCGACGACATCACGGGTAAGAACGTCGTTCTACTGATCGAAGAAGATCAACCGGCGCTGGTGCCGGAAGGCGGCATCATCCGTCACGTCGACGAGCCTGTGGCGTTGGTCGCCGCGAGCGATCCGCGGCGCGCTCAGGCCGCCATGGAGCACGTGCGACTCGAAGTGGAGGAGCTCCCCGCGGTTTTCACGATCGAGGAGTCGGTCGCCAAAAAGGTGCTGCTGCGCGGCGACGACAACGTTTACAAGCGTTTCGAGATCCTGCGTGGCGACGATGTCGAACAGGCGTTGGCAAGCGCCGACTACGTGATCGAGGGTACCTATCGGACGGGCGCCCAGGAGCAAATGTACATCGAACCGCAGGGGATGATCGCCGAGTGGACCGACGCTGGCGCGGTGCGCTTGGTCGGGTCACTCCAGTGCCCGTACTACGTGCACAAGGCGATGCGCGAACTGCTGCAGCTGGACGAGGACAAAGTCATCGTCACGCAAGCCGTCACGGGCGGCGGCTTCGGAGGCAAGGAAGAGTATCCGTCGATGCTCGCTGCCCACGTGGCGCTGCTGGCGAAAAAGGCAAAGCGCCCCGTCCGGATGGTTTACGACAGGGTCGAGGACGTACGCGCCACGACGAAACGCCACCCCGCGCCGACGCGGCATCGGATCGGGGTCAACAAGGATGGCACGATCGTCGCCGTCGACGTCGACGTTCTGATCGACGGTGGAGCCTACTTAACGCTGTCGCCGGTTGTGTTGTCGCGGGGCGTTCTTCACTCGGTGGGGCCGTACAACGTTCCCCACGTCCGTGTGGTGGGGCGCGCGATGGCTACCAACCTACCGCCACACGGGGCTTTCCGCGGATTCGGTGCGCCGCAGACAACGTTCGCGTACGAGCGCCAGATCGAAAAGGCAGCGCAGCGTGTGGGTATGAGTTCGCTGGAATTCCGACGCAAGAATATGCTCAGAGAGGGCGATGTGACCTGCACCGGTCAAACGCTCAAGTACAGTGTCGGGAGCGCGCAGGTGTTGGATGCCGTCGAACAGCAGATCGGTCAGGCACCACCCAAGGGCTCTGCCGCACCGCCCCAGTTCGCGTCGGTGAAGCGTGGAAAAGGGCTCGCGTTCTATTATCACGGCGCCGGGTTCACCGGATCCGGTGAGGACCGACTGAAGGGGCGCGCCTCGGTTGCGGTAAACGCAGGCGGTAAATTCGAGGTTCGCAGCACGTCGACCGACATCGGCCAGGGGACATTCACGATTTTCGCGCAGCTCGCTTCGGCGGCGCTCGACGTGGATATCAAGGACGTCGAGATGATCCAGCCCAGCACGGAAAAGGCACCGGATAGCGGACCCACGGTGGCGTCACGAACGACCATGGTCGTCGGCTCGGTTGTCCAAAAGGCTGGAGCTCAGCTGAAACAGAGGTTGTTGGCGTTTGCAGAAGAATCCGGAGTTCAGAGCGGCGACGTAGCCGAACTCGCGAAACGCTATGCCGAGAAGCACGGTGAGCTTGAGGAAACCGTGACGTACCACTCGCCGCCCGGCGTGAAGTGGGACGACGCGACGTACCGCGGGGACGCTTATCCATGCTACGGGTGGGCGGCGTGTTACGTCGAGGTGGCGGTAGACGATGACACACACGAGGTCACCGTCGAGCGGTGTATCCACGCGGTCGACGTTGGACACGCCATCCATCCTGTACTCGTGAAGGGTCAGATCGAGGGTGGCACGCTTCAAGCGCTGGGTTGGGCGCTTTGGGAGAGCGTTGTCTATCGTAATGGTCGGGTAGCCAACCCAACGATGACCGATTGCATCATTCCCACGTCGATTGAAGCGCCGGAGATGGAAACGCTCGTCGTGGAGGTCCCGTATCCGCATGGACCACACGGCGCGAAGGGCGTCGGGGAGATCCCGATGGACGGCCCCGCCGCAGCTGTCGCGAATGCGGTAGCTGATGCGCTCGGACAGCCGTTCGATGAAGTTCCACTGCTTCCTGAGGTGATATGCCGTCAAGTAAGCGCAACGGCGGCGGAGTAGTAAGATGAAGATACGAATGCAGGTGAACGGTGCCGCTCGCGAGCTCGAAACCGAGCCGATGCGGCGTCTTCTTGACGTCCTCAGAGAAGACTGCGGCTTGACCGGTACCAAGGAAGGCTGCGGCGAGGGCGAGTGCGGTGCATGCACGGTGTTGATCGACGGGAAGCCCGTCAACTCATGCCTCGTACCCGTGGGGCAGGTACACGAGGCGGAGCTTCTCACGGTTGAGGGGCTGTCGGATGGCGAGCTGCTGACCGATGTTCAGCGGGCGCTGGTCGAGCATGGCGGGGCGCAGTGTGGAATCTGTACTCCCGGCATCGCGGTCACCGCCGAGTCGTTGATTCGCCGAGAAAAAAACTTGGACCACGCGCGTATTCGCGAATTGCTTGCCGGTAACCTGTGTCGTTGCACCGGTTACCAGCGAGTTGTGGAAGCGGTTGCCGAGGCGGCCGCTAAGCGCGGAGGCGCCGGTGATGAGTGAGTTCCTAAGCCCGCGCACGCTCGCGGAGGCGCTCAAGCTGCGTAGCGCGCACCCGGACTTCACGGTGCTTAGCGGAGGGACGGATCTGATGGTGCGCGCCACGGAGCGCGACTACCCGGTGGGCACGATCGACGTCTTTTCGCTCAAAGAGATGCGCGGCGTGTGCGAAAGCGACGCGGCGCTCAGCATCGGTGCATCGACTCCCTACGCAGACCTCCTTCGATCGGACGTCGTGTTGACAATGCTGCCTAACCTACACGCCGCGATACGCGAGATCGGTGCGGTGCAGATACAGGAACGCGGAACGATAGGTGGGAACATCGGTACCTCATCGCCGGTCGGCGACACCCTGCCTTGCTTGCTGGCGCTCGATGCGGAGGTCGAACTCCGATCGCAAAACAATACCCGGCGTGTCGCTTACTCGGACTTTTGCACGGGGTATCGAAAGACGCAGCTCGGCGCGGATGAACTGATTACGGCGATCCACATACCACGCCCGGCCAAGGGCACCAGGCTGTTCTGGCGCAAGATTGGTACGCGTCGCGCGCAGGCTATCAGCAAGGTGATGGGCGCGGCTAGTTTCCGCATAGAAGAAGGCGTCGTTAGCCATGCGCGGATCGCTCTGGGTGCGGTCGCGGATCGGCCGCGGCGCGTTGAGGCGGCTGAGCAGCGAATACAGGGCGAGAAGCCGAGCGAGCGCCTGGCGACCGAGGTTGCGGCGATCGTGCGGTCCGATGTCAAACCGATCGACGATGTGCGGTCGACAGCTAGCTACCGGCTCGACGTAGCGGTAAACATTGTGCGGCGTTTCGTCCTGGAGTTGGTATAGGAGCTGCCTGTTGGGGCTGTAGGCTTGTCGCTTACCCCTGCGGCAGTCGCGCCCTGTTCGACTGCCAGTATGTGCCAGGTCGGCGACGATATTAGGCTATCCCACTAGGAACACTTGGTACGCGTGTTGCAGCGGCCCTGGCGGACGTCCGATGAGTCATGAGAAGAGAGTCGCTTCCGCGATGGGAGCGCTGGGTTCTTGCCTGTTGGCGGCGGTGTTCGCCGCTTTGTGGCTGTTTGTTGTCGACCGTGTCGCCAACCGCGTGGCGGGTTCTGTCGCCGCGCCCATGGTCAGACCCCAAGCGGTGGTCTTCATCTCAGCGCACCTTCTTTTCCAGATGGCCTTGGCCCTTGGAGGCACGCTCGTCGTCTGGCTGCTCCGACGTGGGTCGGAGCAGGTGCGGCCGCCGGCATGGGGCGATTCGCTGGTCCAGGGGGCGCTGGTAGCTGGGTTGATGGCGTGGCCAATTCGGACGGCCGGCGCCGGCCTTGTATCCGGGGATTGGGTCGCCAAGCAGAGTTGGGCTCGGTCCCTCCACATTGGCGTCGTCATTGCGTGTCTGCTGGTGGCGTTCGTCGTCGGTGTCATCCACGCTCGGTCGAAGAGCCGCTGGATTTGGCCCGTAGTGCTCCTGGCGGGCTCGGCGGCATGCGGCTTCATCGACGCGCTCGTAATGCGCGGTTTGTATCCCCGCGTGCACCTGTTGTTGATCGCGTCGACGGTGGGTTTGGCCTCACTGGGCACGCTGAGAATCGTGCGCACGGTCCTTCCGGCCACCAAGGAGAGCATCAGCCTCGCCGCGCTGGCCGCGTGCGTGGGTTTCCTGGCTCTGGGGCGCTCCTGGGTTGCGAAGTCCTGGTCAGGGCTCATGCTCGCGTCCCCGGTCGCAGCAAACGTAATGCCGCTCATCGTTGGAAAGCGGCACCTATCGATCTTATCCAACGTGCTGGCCAACCAAGCACTGCTCGTCCAAACCCGCGGCTCGAAACAGCACGAGCGTATCGCAGGCAATCCCGACCACAACGTGGTGCTAATCGTGGTCGACACGCTACGCAGCGACGCGCTGCCGCCGGGCCGCACGGAAGGCGCCGAGTACGTCAAGGCCGGCGACACGCCGTTTCTGAACGCCTGGATCGGGGAGTCTTACCGATTCAAGTACGCCTACGCGCAGGCAAGCAGGACCAAGTTCTCGATGCCTACCATGCTGCGTTCGCTCCAGGCGTTCGAGGACGGCGATCGGTTCGGAGTACCGCTGGGGAGCGCGGCGCGACGGGCCGGACATCTTCCGATCGCCGTCGTGCCGGAGTACTTCCTGTTGGACGCAGACGAGGGACTCGGGAACATCCTGGATGGCTTCACCGATGTCGCGTACTATTCCAAGCATCGGCAGCACGACATGTTACCGCGCGCGCGGGAGGTGCTCGATCGAACTGGCAAACAACCGTTCTTTGCCTGGCTACACCTGTACTGTGTGCACTCGCCCGGCTACGCGGGTGAACGCCTCCTCACCCGGAAGGACGGCGACCGCGCTGTACGGTATCGAAAGAGCCTCCAGTGGCTCGACAGCCAGCTCAAGCAGTTCAACGAGCTGCTGAAAGAGAAGGGCCTGCACGACAACACGGTTGTGATCCTAGCGTCGGATCATGGTGAGAAGCTCGGCGAAGCGGGGTCGATTGGGCACG
>JAUIKB010000668.1 GCA_030430975.1 Polyangia bacterium | reverse complement strand
GCGCTTCTGGTAGTACTTCCCCGCCGACTCCGAAGCCGTGATCAGCAACCCGTCCGAGGTCAGTCCAAGGTCCTCGAACCCTGCCGGACCCCTTGCCACTTCGTTGGCCGTCGCTTGCCCCGGCGTCCAACGATACAGAACGCTCGGAGCGTCCCCGTAGCTCGTCGACAACAAGACGTCGCCGCCGGGTACGGCTTGCAGTCCTTGAACCTTGGCGACCGGAAGCGTGTACCTCGTGCGCAGCGCGCCTAACGTTCCGTCGGCGTTCAGATCGAATACGCACGCCGCGACCTTGTCGGTGCTGCTGAACCGCCCCACCCATAACCCGTGGCTAGCTACATCGTACGACAGGTACGCCGAGCCGCAGCCTGCGTCCGTAGCGGCTGAGGTACTTGAGGCGTGGGCGATGCGACGCATCCGACCGTGCGGCATCAAGGATGGCGGTGCCAGGTTCGACACCGTCTCGGTTGTGTATGCGGACGGCTCATCGATCTCGTACGTAGCCAGACCGCCCGACGTGGGCGCGTAGGCCAGCACGGTGCCGTCGCTACGCGGCACCAGCGCCAGCCCACCCACGTGCGACGTATTCGGCGTCGAAAGGTCGCCCCGGTAGAGCTGATAAACGCGCGTCAGTTCCGACGTGCACGGATCGAACCCCACCACAAGCGACGGATAGCTCGACGGGTTCACGTCGGAGCCGGCGCTCGTGCACGCGCTGCTCTCGTGGCGCGCGTTGTAGTACATGGACATGAAGACTTCGCCGGACGGTGCTGCCTCCACGCCTTGGACCACATAGAAATCATCCTGAAACGGCAACGCGAACCGAGCTTTGACGGGGACATCGAACGCTTGCGTCCCCCGCAGTGTGTCCGTCGTGCGCTCCTCGACCGAGCCGCCACCGCCCAGGTAGTCGTGGTACGAGGGCCGATCGAAGTAACGGGACCCATCCCTGAGGACGTCGCCTTTGAGCAGGGCTCCCGGGATCGCGTCGGAGTACACCTCGACGGCGTAGATGTAGCCATCGAAGAACGTCTTAAATGTGTAGGTACCTCCGGATTCGTCCGGTTCCGCACCCACCGCCGGTCGGATCGGCGACGCTTTGGCGGCGAGGGTGGTGGGATGCTCAACACATTTTAGTTCCGCACCGTCGGAGTACAGGCACAGTCGGTAGCCGGTGCTGACAGGGCGAGCCGTAAAGGTCAGGTGGTGCCACCGGTCGTCAGCGACGGAGTCGTCGGCGACGATCTCTAGGTCCTCGTTCCCCGTCACGCGAAACAGCCCACGCGGCCGTCCCTCCTTAAGCTTGAGGCTGAAGCCGCCGCCCTCGGTGTTCGAAAACAGCGTCTGCCAAACGTCCGCGCGCCCGGTCCGAAACCAGGCGTCGACGCTAACGCTCGCCATCGCGGGCAGGACCGCGTCACCCAGGTAGCGCTTCGTGCCGTCGAAGTGCGTGACGCGCAGCTTGTGAAACGCCGAGGACTCCGATCGGTTGTAGGTCTGCACGTCGCCGTTGAGCGAGAGATCCAGGTTGGTGGACCCACTGCTCACCCAGCCTGGTTTGGAGCCCCAGTACGTGCGGTACCGGAACTGAGCATCACCATTCATGGCGCGTGGCGTGGGAATGGAACGACGCGGCACGTTCGCGCACACCATTGGAGCGCCGCCGGTGCCACCGGCATGGCCGCCAGCGCCAGACGCGCCGGCGTCACCGCCGGTCGAACCGCCGACACCGCCTGCGGCCGCGCCGCCCTGCCCGGCAGTGCCGCCGCTGCCGGGAAAGCCACCGCTGCCGGCGACCGACGTTCCACCTGTGCCGGACGCGCCGCCGGCTAGCGAGCCGCCGGCTGCGCCCGCCGCAGTACCCTGACCAGCGTCACCACACGCGAACACCCCCAGCGCCGCCAGGGTGGCGGCACCGAGAGCACGGCGCGGTTCGACCGACAGCGCTTTTGGTCCTACTGGCCCACCTGGGGCACGTCACCGTTGGCCGCCATCCCCAAGAAACGCGCTACGTCGGACGTGGCGTCTGCGACGTCGAACACCACGAAGTGGCCGTCGCTGCCTGTGACCGGGCCGTACTGTCGCGCCGCGTTCGTGTACTGAACCGTGTTGACGGTCAGGTTGGCCGAAAGCGGCACGGCCTCTTCGGTCAGTCCGATGTCGTCCGCCGGGTTAGCGCTCGAGTGAGACGCCGCCAAGAACATGCGCGCCGCGCGGATGTAGATCTCCATGGTGAGATTCGGGCTGTAGCTATCGTTGAGCCCGTACGTTGCGAACACGTTGTGCGGCAGATGCCCCGCGAGCGGTTGCCTGGCGATCGGATCGGCGAAGTTCAATGGATCGGCAGGGTCGATCCACTGCTGGATCAGTCCGAGCACGGGGTGCATCTGTCCGCCCGGCAGTTCGCCCTTGCTGTTGAAGTCGTTGAGCACGAACGGCAGAGCCTGCTTGATGTTCACCGGCTCGGTCTTGTTGAGCAGAGAGTGCATCAGGCTTGCGCCATTACCGGACAGGACAACGCCCTTGTAGCCGTCGACGAACGGAACGCCGATGCTGCCGTGGGACGAGCCCTGTGAGTGCCCGAAAAACGCCAGCTTGGTGCCGTCGACCTTGATCGGATCACCTCCGCTGGTCGCTCCGTCGATGTCGAGCGCCGCCGCGAAGCGCGCCAGCGAGATCTGGTCGGCCCCGCCCTGCAGGGCGTTGCCGCGCGCCGCGTCGGGGTTGGCGAAGTTGAAGAACAGCTTGTCGGGGTCCTCGGTCGAGCTGCCTCGACGAGGACCGTGCTGCACCTGATCGATACCCAGGACCGCGAACTGGACCGTACCTCCGCCCGGGATCGAAACATTCGACAGCGCGCCCGCAACCTCGGGCCTCAGATGGCTTCGGAATGAGCCACCCGTGCCGTGCGCGAACACGGCCAGCGGCCAGCCACCGGCCGGCATCGTGCCCTTCGGTACCGACAGCGCCATGCAGACCTTTTCTGTGCGAACGGCGCCGGAGGCATCGATGTCGCCACCATCGGTAAGATACGGTGCGGTTCCCTTCTGAAACACCGGTAGGTCAACCAGCGCTTGGTACTCGTCGTACTCGCTCGTCCCGCTGCCACAGGCCCGATCACCGTCAGCCTGCGGACACGGCGAGGTTGCACCGCCGCCGCATTTGACCCAATTCGACGCCGTTGGCACGGGCTCGGACTCTACGGCCGCAGCCAGGTCGGTCATCGGCTTGCGCACTTCGCCCGCCGTGATGACTGCAGCGTTGAGAATGCTCGTCGGCGCGATGCCCTCAGCGGTTAGGTAATCGCGGAACGGCGCGTACTTGGTATGAGCGGCCGCCAGAGTGGAATCGCTCGGCGCCGCACCGTCCAGCATCGCGACGAGGTGCTCGGCACGCTGGATGTTGTTGCCGTTCTTGTCCTTACCATCCGTCGTCATGAAGTACGCGTACGTATGGCCAGGCTCGAGAGGACGCGCGTTGCTACGACGTACGCCGAACCAGTTCTGACAGATGTACTTGCTGCGCCCGACGCTCGAGAACCACTGAAAGCCACTGCCCTGACCGAACGCCGGATCGCCCGGTGTGATGTCGACGATCTGAACCGGGCGCTTGCTACCGTCCATCGGCTGTCGGAACGACTCGAAGTCGACCTCACCACTGAAACGGAAAAACACCGTCGGCGACGCGCCCCACCCGTTATCCGTCGCCTCGATCGCGTCGACATATCTCTGCACCGGATCGAAACCCAACAGACCCGCGCCGGGCGTTGGGAACCCGGACAGGTCGATCGTGCCACCCGAGACACGAATGTCGTTGGGGAACGGGAGTCGGAAAAAGTCACCGTCCTCGCCAGCCGGCATGGCGCCGGGCACCTCGAAGTAGGCGCGAACAAATCCCGTAGACGGCTCCTCGCACTCGGCGCCCTCCCAGAACGCACCGAACGGCGGAACGCCCGGCGGCGCGGGCACGCACATGTTTTTCACACAGGTCAGGCCGCCGTAGCAGTCGCCCGCCGTGACGCAGTTGTTCCCGACGTCCTCGGTGCCCTCGGGCACGCACTCCGCCGACAGCCCGTTCAAACCGCACCGCAGACCGGTCTCACAATCCGCGTCCGACTGACAGTCGTCTCCTTGCATGCCCGACCCAGCCGGGGCGCAGACGCCTCCGAGGCACTGCAAGCCGTCCTCGCACTCGCCAGCGATCACGCACGGCATGCCGGGACCGGTGCTCTTGCCCGGTTCGCAGGTTCCTCCGTCGTTGCAC
>JAUIKB010000005.1 GCA_030430975.1 Polyangia bacterium | reverse complement strand
CTTCTGACTCGGTACCAAGACCGCATCCTGTCGTTCAACGACGATATCCAGGGAACTGCTGCCGTCGGTCTCGCTGGCGTAATGGCGGCATGCCGGGCCGCCGGGACGCCGCTGCGCGAGCAGCGCATCGTCATCCTAGGCGCCGGAGCCGCCGGTATCGGCATCGGTCATCAGCTGCGTGATGCGCTAGCGCGTGACGGTCTAAGAGACGATGCGTTGATGTCTGCGGTGGTGGTGCTGGACAGTCGCGGCATGATCGTCCAAAACCGAGAGTTCCGCGACGACTATAAAAAGGAGTTCGCCTGGCCCACGCAATTGGCGGAAGCAAAAGGTTTCCGTACCGATAACGCGATCGATCTCGAGACCGTAGTCCGAACGCTGCGGCCCACGGTGTTGATCGGCACATCCGGCCAACCCGGTGCGTTTAGCGAAGACCTCGTTCGGGAGATGGCGAAACACACCGATCGCCCGGCAATTTTTCCGTTTTCGAACCCGACTAGTAAGGCGGAAGCCACGGCCAAGGACCTCGTCAACTGGACACACGGACGCGCGCTAGTCGCTACTGGCAGTCCGTTCGACCCGGTGCACTACGACGGCCGGACGGTTCGAATCGCGCAAGGGAACAACGTCTACGTGTTCCCGGGCGTCGGGCTCGGCGTCCTAGCAGCGCGTGCGACGCGGGTGACCGACGCAATGTTCACGCTCGCTGCCAGCGTCAGCGAGGACGATTTGAGCGACGGATTGCTCTTTCCGCCGCTAACTCAGCTACGCAGCATCACCTCGCGCATAGCCACAGCCGTCTTCGAACAGGCTCGCAAAGAGGGCTTGGCCCGCGTTGCCGACGCCGCGGATGCCCAAGAAGAAGTCGCCAGCCGAATCTGGACTCCGGCCTACCCTACGCTGCGCCCTACAACCTGAGGCGCGCGCCAAGGTACAACGCGCACAAAGCCTGTGACTGCAGACGAAAGTCGCCCCTTCTCGCGGATGCGAGAAGGGGCGTGGCATACCTGGTCGTAGGAAGGAGGCTAGCCGTTATTTCTGCGTTGAAACGCAGGTATATCCCAATCCGTGTCCACGTTCGAAGGGAACGTGATCCGATCGCGCACCGCGGGCGCGTCCGCGTTGGCTTGAAGCCGCGCAGCGGCACCCGCCGGACGACGCGTTGAATACGCCGGTACCATCTCGCGCTCCTGAGCTGGTGCGCGCGAGCTGCCACGCGTTGCTGGAGGCGCGAGGGACTCTCGCAGAGACGCGCGCAGGTTGTTGGATCGCTCCAGGGGCTGACGACTCGCCTGGCGCAGCAGCTCCTGGGGCTCTTCAGCAGCGTGATCGAATCCGGTCGCGATCACCGTCACCTTAACGGCGTCTTCCATCGTCTCGTCGATAGTTGCGCCAAAGATAATGTTCGCGTCCTCATGGGCCTGTTCCTGGACGAACGTGGCCGCTTCGTGGATTTCACGCATCCGCATGTCGGGTCCACCGACCACGTTGATGAGCACGCCCGTGGCACCCTCGACTGAGATATTGTCCAGCAGCGGCGACGTGATGGCTTCCTCAGCCGCCAGTCGGGCTCGACCTTCGCCCTTCGCGGCGCCGGTGCCCATGAGCGCGCGACCCATCGCCTCCATGACCGTCCGAACGTCAGCAAAGTCGACATTCACAATGCCGTCCTGAGTGATCAGGTCGCTGATGCCCTTGACCGCCTGGAATAGGACCTCGTCCGCCTTGCGGAATGCGTCAACAAACGTCAGGTCTTCATCACCGAGCGACATCAACTTTTCGTTCGGAATGGTGATCAACGTATCGACGTGCTCGGCGAGATCTTGGAGCCCTTGGTCGGCGCGACGCGACCGCATCCGGCCTTCAAAGACGAACGGTTTCGTCACGACGCCGACTGTGAGCGCTCCTTCTTCGCGCGCTAGCTGCGCGATGACGGGCGCTGCTCCCGTGCCCGTGCCACCGCCCATACCAGCGGTAACGAAGACCATGTCGGCGCCGGCGATCGACTCCTTGAGTCGAGTCAGATCTTCCTGCGCAGCCTTGCGGCCGCGTTCTGGATCCGCGCCTGCGCCGAGCCCACGCGTCACGTTCGCGCCTATCGGGATCTTCATCGCCGCCGCGTTGGCGTTCAATGCCTGAGCGTCCGTGTTCACACTGACGAACTCAACGCCTTCAAGGCCAAAGTGAATCATCGTGTTGACGGCATTGTTGCCGGATCCACCGACGCCGATGACCTTGATTCGCGCCGCATATTGCTGCGAATCATCAGCAAATTCTATCGAGAAACTCATCTTGCTTCCTCCCGGGTGCGGCAGTGCCGCGGTCACAACTCCGTCGAAGGGTGCCTCTCCCCTTGCCCGACCTCGGGCCTCGACGACTGTGACTGTTACCCTTCGCCTACTCGTTGACTCCTATGACCAGTTTGCGGACCTCGCGGTCCATTTCAGAAGCGAGTCGAGCTAAAATGCTGCTCGAAGCCAGCTCCAGAACCCTTTGCGCCCCTGCGCAGTTGCTGCGGGAACCGGCATCGCCTCTGGCGGGTACGATTCCAACATATCGCCACGGGCGTGCGCCTCGGCGATCTGACGAGCGCCGTAGCCCACCAGTCCAACACCCGTCGCGTACTGCGGACCTTGCACCAGCTGAACGATGCCTTTGACGCCGACCGGAAATCCAAGCCTCACTGGCATGCCGAGGATCTCTTCGGCGCACTCGACCATGCCCTCCATCAGCACTGAACCGCCGGTCAACACGGCGCCCGAACAAACCTGCTCAAGCAATCCCGTGTCTTCGATGCGCCGGCGTACCTCGCTGAATATCTCCTCGACACGAGGCTCGATGATGTCGCTCAGGACGCGTCGAGCGACCCGGCGAGGTGTGTGCCCACCGACACCGGGCACCTCGATCTCTTCATCATCGGCGATCATGCGACACAACGCACAACCGTAGTTGCGCTTCAGACGCTCCGCCTCGGCCATCGGCGTCCTCAGCCCGGCCGCTACGTCACTCGTGATGTTGTTTCCACCAGCCGGAATCACGCTGGTGTGCGCGATGCCGCCATCGGCGTACAGCAACACATCGGTCGTCCCGCCGCCGATGTCGATGACCGCAACGCCGATCTCCTTTTCGTCCTCGCTCAAGACCGCGTCAGCTGACGCGAGCGGCTCGAGCACGACGTCAGCGACGTTTAGTCCGCAGCGCTCGACGCACCGGATGACGTTTTGAACGCATGAACTCGCGGCGGTTACGAGGTTTACTCGAACCTGGAGTCGAACACCGCTCATGCCGATCGGGTCGCGAATGCCGTCCTGATTGTCGACGACGTACTCCCGTGGCAGCGCGTGCAGAATCATTCGGTCGGAATCCACCGGAATGGCTCGAGCGCCTTCGAGCACGCGCTCCAGATCCTCGCGCGTTACTTCGCGACCGCTGATCGCCGCGACACCGTCGGAGACCTGACTGCGGATGTGGCTCCCAGCCACGCCGGCGTAGACGGTGCTGATCTCGACGCCGGCCATCGTCTGCGCGGCGTCGATGGCCTCGCGGATAGCTCGGACGGTCCATTCGATGTTGCTCACAACACCCTTGCGCAAACCGCGGCACGGTACGTTGCCCACCCCGAGCACCGTGATGCCGTCTGAATCGACCTCACCGACCACCGCGCTCACCTTGGTCGTCCCCAAATCGAGGCCCACGATGATCTCTGGTTGGCTGATGGCGTAAGTGCTCATGATCGCGTCACTCCTTGGGCTCTGCACTTGCACTGAAAAGCGCTTGAGCCAGGTGCCGGACGCTGCCACCACGGTCCGCAAGGGGCCAAGTTTTCACGCGAATTCGTTGCTACCGTCATCGCATTCGCACCACGACCCGCTCCGGATGGGCCTCGTTGTCTAAAAACACGATGCCGGGCAGCCTGCCCCGACGAGCCATCCGGCCCATCACCCGCCACGCCATAAGCAGCTTCTTCCGCCAAGGGCCGCGCCCCAGGTGCAGCGCAATGCCCTTTTTTCCGATCGTCAGCGTGACGATTCCATCGGCCCCGAGGTGCACTTCTTGGGCTGGATGCACCTTGTGCATCGGGATGCGCTCGTAGTGACGCAGGACCTCCATGCCTGTGGCAATTCGCGCCACCTCCTGGGTCCGATCCCGAGCTAGGTTCTCCGCCGACACCCCCGTGATGAGCGGCATATCGGATTGATCGGCCTCCTCGAACTCTTTGAACGGTTCCCCGGTGCGCGTCACCAGGTAGAGTCGCTCGCCGATCACCGCTAACGCCGCCACGTCGCGTTCCGCGAGTTCCACTTGAATGGTGCCGGGTAACTCCCTGGTAACTTTCGCCTTTTTGATCCACGGGTCGCTAAGCAAGCGTTGCTCGATCTTCGCGGTGTCGAGCCGAAACAGATTGTCCCCATACTTGAAGCCGCCCAACCGGAGGATGTCGGCCTCACCGCGCTTCGTTGCGCCCTGAATCTCGAGGCGCTTGAGAGCGAAGCGCGGTGTGGTGTGCGCGTACTGGTACACCCCCCAGGCGAGAAGCACGGCCGCGCCGAGGACGATCGTCACGCCGCTGAGCAGCTTGAAGCCACTGAACAGTCGACTCCAGATTCCGGGTGGAGACGGAGGACTGACCGAACTGGCGCCAGACCGGCGCCTGCGCTTGCGCGAAACCTCCGCGGGAGGCGGGCTTTCGCTGGGAACGCTGCTGGGAAACTCGGAAGAACGCACGGTCGGCTTTCGTTAGTTGGTGGCGCGAGCATCCAGCTCGACCGCAACCGATCGGAGAACTTTGTTGATGTCTCCTGCACCGAGCGCGATGACCACGTCCCCTGGTTCTGCCGCTTCAGCAAGAGAAGTGGCAAGATCTCGGCGATCGGGCACATGGCGGACGTGATGGTGACCGTGCTGCCGAATCGCTTCGACCAGCGCGTGTGACGAGATCCCGTCGATGGGCCGTTCGCCCGCGGCGTAGATATCGGTGACGTACACGACGTCGGCCTTGTTGAACGCGCGGGTGAATTCCTCGAATAGCTGCTCTGTCCGCGAATAGCGATGAGGCTGAAAGGCCACGACGACTCGCCCGTCGTAGGCCCGTCGAGCAGCTTCGAGGGTTGCCACGATCTCTGCCGGGTGATGGCCGTAGTCATCGACCAGCGTCACACCGTCATGCTGACCGACCACGGTGAACCTCCGGTCAACACCTCCGAAGGTCGCCAGGGCGTTCTTCATGACGTCCAGCGGCACCTCCAGTTCGTCGGCGATCGCGATCGCCGCCAGGCAGTTGAGCACGTTGTGCTGACCGGGCATTCGGACGCCGAACTCACCGAGGGGCTCGCCCTTCCGATACGCGACGAAGCTGGACAGCGTTCCGGTGAACTTCAGGTTGCGAGCGCAATAGTCCGCTTGAGGGCTCAGCCCGTACGTGACGTGGCGGCGGCGGATCCGTGGAAGCAGATCCTGCACATGTGGGTGATCCAGGCACAGCACGGCAAGCCCGTAAAACGGGACCTTCTCCGCGAACTCCACGAAGGCGTCCTTCAGATCTTCGTGGGTGCCGTAAAAATCGAGGTGTTCCGGATCGATGTTCGTGATCGCAGCGATCGTGGGTGTGAGACGCAGGAACGAGCCGTCGCTCTCGTCGGCTTCTGCAACCAGCAGGTCGCCTTCGCCCAATCGCGCGTTGGTCCCCAGCGCTTCCATGCGACCGCCTACGACGACCGTCGGATCGAGACCTGCCGCGCGCAGGACCGTCGCCACCAGGCTCGTCGTGGTCGTCTTGCCGTGCGAACCGGCTAGCGCAACGCCGTACTTGACGCGCATCAGTTCTGCCAGCATTTCGGCGCGCGTGATGACGGGCGTGCCCAGCTGACGCGCTCGCAACATCTCGGGATTTTCATCGCCGATGGCGCTCGAATAGACCACGACGTCGGCATCGGCGACGTTGTCTTCGTGATGACCGACATCGATACGTACGCCCAACCTGCGGAGTCTGCGCGTGTTCTCACCGTCTCTGAGGTCCGAACCGGACACGTCGAACTCGAGCGTACGCAGAATCTCAGCGAGACCACTCATGCCGATGCCACCCACACCCACAAAGTGAACGTGCCGAACCCGTCCGCGAAACATCTACGCCTGACCTTGCATATCGAGGCCGACTGCTCGCACCGTGTCATCCCGCGCCACGTCACGCTGTGCGTGCTTAGCCTCCGTATGCTTTCGCTCGGAGAGCGCCATCAGGTCGCGCGCTATGGCGTGCGCTGCATTCGGCCTGCCGCGGTCTCGCGCACGCTCTGCCATCTCGCTTAGGCGCTTGTCTTCTGCCAGTCCATCGATCAGCGTGGCCAACACCTCGCGACTCGCTTCTTCTTGAGGAACGCAAACGCTGGCTCCGTCTTTCTCGAGCGACAGCGCGTTGTGCAGCTGGTGGTCACCGGCGGCAAACGGGTACGGCACGAGCAGGCTAGGACGTCCGACAGCGCAGATCTCGCTAACCGCACTAGCACCCGATCGGCTCACAACCAGATGCGCTCGGGCGATCGCCGCTGGCATGTCGTCGATGAACGGTACGACTGAAGCCCCGGTCCCGGCGCCCAGCTCCGAGTAGCGCTGAGTTACCTCGTCGACGTTACCTCGACCCACTTGATGGACCACACGGACCGGCGTGCGACACGACAACAGCGCCTGCGGAACGGTCTCGTTCAGGGCCCGCGCACCTTGACTTCCTCCGAGCACGAGCACTTCGAGCGCGTTCTTCGCCGGCACATACGGCGCGGGGTCGAAACCAGCGCGAATAGGCACGCCTGTCCTGAGCACTTTGCTCGCGTGGAAATGGTGCTCGCAGTCGGGGAACGCGGTGTAAGCGCGACGCACGAGCTTCGCGATCAGTTGATTCGCCAGGCCGATGACACTGTTGGGCTCCATCAATGCGACCGGAACGCCCGACATCCGCGCCGCCAGGCAAATGGGTCCGGCTGCGTAGCCGCCGATAGAGAACACGGCGCGCGGCTTCAACTCGGAGAGCAGCTTGCGACTGTCGGGTAACGCCATCAGGGCACGCCCGCTGCCCCGAAGCAGTTGCCTGAGGCCACCTCCTCGCATCGGCTGTACATCGACCAGGCGAAGCTCATAGCCACGCTCGGGAACGATGTTCACTTCCTGACCGCGCTCGGTTCCGACGAACACGAGCCTGAGGGTGGGATCGACACGCCGCAGTGCGTCAGCAACGGCGATCATTGGAAAGACGTGACCGCCGGTGCCTCCGCCGGCCATGATGATGGTGTTCTCGTTCATGTTGCCTCCGGCTCCGGGCTGTGTTTGTCCGGTGTGAAGTTGGCGCCCGTCACAACCTGAGCGCTGGCCTCGGGATCACGTTCTCGCTTCTTGTTCGGAGCCTCAGCGGCGGCGGTCCGAGGGCGCGAGATGCTCAGCAGCACGCCCATCGCGGCCGCGTTCACCAACAGCGACGAGCCGCCGTAGCTGATGAATGGCAAGGTGAGGCCCTTGGTGGGGAGAATCGCCATCGCGACGGCCAGATTGACGAGTGCCTGAACGCCGAACAGCACGGAGATTCCGAATGCGACGTACGAACCGTAGTCATCCCGCGCATTGAGCGACACGCGCACGCCTCGCACGACGATGACGAGATACGCCGTACACAGCCCGAGGATGCCTACGAAACCCAGCTCTTCACCGATGATCGCGGCGACGAAGTCGGTGTGAGCCTCCGGGAGGTACAACACTTGTAGCCCCTTACCCAACCCAAGCCCCGTTCCCTGGCCAGAGCCAAAGCTCATTACGGACTGGAAAGGTTGGTAGGCTAAGTCCTGTCGGTGCTCCGCCATGTTGAACCACGCCAACATGCGCTCCCAACGATACGCCTTGAAACGGACTAGCCAAGCGGCGGCGAACACACCGACAATCGCAACACCGAGCAAGTAGCCAAGACGCGCACCGGCGACAAACAGCAGCGTGAACGTCAAAAACAGAAGAACGACCGCTCCACCGAAGTCCGGCTGTTTGAGGCACAGCAGCATCAGCCCACCAGCCACCAGCAGATGCGGCAGCATGCCGACGGAGAAGTCTCGAATCTTCTCCTTCTTCTTGGCCAAGGAGTAGCCAAGCCAAAGGATCAGCGCGAGCTTTGCGGCCTCAGAAGGCTGGACGTGGATCGGACCTAGCCGCAGCCAACGCGCCGCGCCGCCACCGGTGTGGCCAAAACCGATGACGCTGAGCACCAAGAGCCCGACAACGACAGCGAGGACTGGATACGTGAAAGGCTGGATCTTCACGTAATCGATCTTCGACACGATCATCATCACGGCGAGCGCGGCCGCCGCGAACATCGTTTGGCGCTGAAGAAAGTACTGCGGGTTGTTGTAGACCACCGTGGCTTCGATGACGCTCGCCGAATACACCATGACAATGCCGAAGCCGAGCAACGCAATGGCGACCGCGGCGAGGACGACATCCACCGAACCTCGTCTATCCGAACGAGCAAACAATCCACGTATCGCGTTCCACATCAGCCTACGTCCTTAGATGATTGATTGAGATTGAGCACGGCGCTGGCGAAGGCTTCTCCGCGCGCGGCGTAGCCCGAAAACATGTCGAAGCTGGAACACGCTGGGCTGAGCAAGACCGCGTCGCCCGTTTCCGCTAGCTCACGGGCCACGCGAACCGCGGCCATCATCGACTCCGCGTGGACAACAGGGACGCGACCGGCGATCGCTGCCTCGATGCGAGCCGCGGCCTCACCGATCAACACCACCGCCCTGGCTCGGTCGACCAGCGCTCGAACCAACGGTTCGTACTCACCCAGTTTGTCGCGCCCGCCCGCAATAACCACTGCGCGTGGTTCCGCTAAACCGCGGACCGCGCTCACAGCCGCGCCCACGTTGGTCGCCTTCGAATCGTCGTAGAACCGTACTCCACCGACCTCTTGCACCATCGCTACGCGGTGCGGAAGCCCCACGAAGTCCTTAAGCGCGGACTGAATCGCCGCCGGCGCAGCGCCTACGGCGCGTGCGGCGGCGATCGCTGCCGCTGCGTTCAAAGCGCCCGGTCGCTGAGCTAGCAGGGTGCCGGCGAGCGGGTACTGCGTGCCAGCGGCAGAATCGACGACGACCTGGCCTTCGACTCGAAAATCCGCACCATCGCCAAACGTCACGACCCGCGCATCACCCCGTCGAGCCTGCATCGCGATGGGCGCGTCACCATGCGGCACCACGGCGACATCGCGCTCGGTCTGAAGCTCGAACGCATTGCCCTTAGCCTGCAAGTAGGCATCGAACCCATCGTAGCGATCGAGGTGGTCGTCACTGACATTGAGCAACACACTGACGTGGGGGCGCAACGCCGGCGCACGCTCTAGTTGGAAGCTCGACGCTTCAACGACGTAATGTGAATAGGCCGAACCGCCCAGCGCCGCGACGGATAGCGGAGTACCGAGATTGCCGCCAACGAACGGAGCCAAACCAGCCCGCGTCAACATGTCTCCGAGCAACACAGTGGTCGTGCTCTTGCCGTTGGTACCGCCAACGATCACTAGCGGCGCGCTGATGAACCGGGCTGCGAGATCCAGCTCACCTATGACGAGCGCTCCCGCCATCTCGGCTTCGTGCAAGCCGCCAAAGTCGGGCACGCCGGGCGACACGACAACCACGTCATAGGCGCCGAACTCGACGCCGCTGTGTTCGGCGCCGAAGACGTTAACCTTGAGTTCTCGGCAGCGGTCGCGGACGACAGTCACCGCCGCGCGATCGGTCAGTGAAACGCTCGCGCCCCGCGCCAGACACAGCTTCGCGGCCGCAAGACCGCTCGCTCCGGCACCGACGATCAGAACCTCTTTGCCCGCTAATTCCACGCTACCTCAGCTTCAGCGATGAGAGGCTCACCAGCGCGAGCAGCACCGTGATGATCCAGAACCGCACGATGATCCGCGGCTCCGGCCAACCCTTTTTCTCGAAGTGGTGATGAATGGGTGCCATGAGAAACACCCGTTTACCGAACAGCTTGAAGCTGACCACTTGAGTGATGACGCTCAGCGTCTCCACAACGAAAATGCCGCCCACAATGACGCTGAGGAACTCGTTCTTCGTCAGAACCGCCATCATGCCCAGGCCGCCGCCCAACGACAGGGACCCAACGTCGCCCATGAAGACCTGAGCCGGATACGTGTTGTACCAAAGGAACCCTATGCCGGCACCGATCACCGCTGCCCCAAACACGGCAAGCTCGCTCATCGCCGCAATCCCCGCGATGTCGAGGTACTGCGCCAGCGGCCTGCCAAACAGAATCGTACCGGCGATGTAAGCCCACACGACGTAGGTGCCCGCGTTGATCATCACGGGACCGATAGCAAGGCCGTCGAGGCCATCGGTGAGGTTCACGGCGTTGCTCGTTCCAACAACCACGAACACGGCGAACGGCACGTAGGCCCACAGCGGCAGGTCCAAGCTGTTCTTCGAAAACGCTACGAACGGGATCGCCAGGCGCGTGCGGATCTCAAGCCAGTCCGCCGGCATGCCGCTCTGGTGAACGAACACGTAGTAGATCGCACCGGTGGCGATCAGCACCTGGCCGAGCAACTTGTAGCGGCCGGACAAGCCGGCCGTGTTGCGCCCCTGAATCTTCAGCCGGTCGTCGATGAAACCGATCAGCCCGTACCCGGCCGTCACTGCGGCCGTCGCCACGACAAAGCTGTTCTTAACGTCTGCCCACAGCACGGTGGGAACCAGAACCGACAGCAGGATCAGCGCTCCGCCCATCGTCGGCGTGCCCGCCTTGGCGTGATGACTCTGCGGGCCATCATCCCGGATGACCTGGCCGATTTGCTTCTTTTGCAGCTCGCGGATGAACCAAGGCGCCAAGAAGAAGCACATCAGCATCGCGGTGATCGTCGCCATGATGGCGCGAAACGGCACGTACCGTAGAACGTTCAGCGCGCCCGCCCAACCGAACCGGGACGAGAGTGGATAGAGCAGGTCGTACATCATGCGGCACACCCCCGCGTGTCGAGTAGCGTGTGAACGACCGTCTCGAGTCCAACACCGCGAGAGCCTTTCACGAGTACGATGTCGCTCGCGCGTAGCTCGCCCAACAGGTACGTCGCCGCGTCTTGAGCGGTAGATACGAAGGTGCCGCGGCCATCCGGTAGCTCTGCGGTGATGTGGCACGCGTCGCCCTGCACGGCCACGACGTGTCCGACGCGCGACTCGCTAAGAAATCGCCCGACGCGCTGATGCTCAGCCTGCGAGAACTCGCCTAGTTCCAGCATTTCCCCAAGCACGGCCACGACCCGTCCGCTACGCATCTCCGCGATCTCAAGCGCCGCAGCTACAGACGCGCGAACCGACGCGGGGTTAGAGTTGTACGTATCGTCGATCACGAGCATGCCGTCGTCGAGTTCGACCGGCTGCAAGCGTCCCTGTTCACCCAGCCCCGGATGCGCCATCGCCGCCTGCAGCTGATCCTGGGTAACGTCACCGTAGACAGCCTCTGCAACGGCTAGCGCGGCCGCCAGACTCAGCGCGCCGGGCTCCCCGGTCAACGGACAGGCGACTCGCAAGTCGCCGGCCGAACGACGGATCGTCACGTCGGCTCCTCCACTCCGGCGCGCGTGTCGCTCGAGGATGCGGTAGTCAGCTCCGACGGCCCGACCGTAGGCGGTCTTTTGCGCGTGGACGGCGGCGAGGCGCGACGCGACGCGCACATCGTCCGCGTTTCCGATCGCCAGCTGAGATTCGCTCAGCGTGCTCCAAATCGCCGCTTCTTCTTCAGCGATCGCCTCTATACCGCCCAGGCCCTCGGTGTGCTCCAGATCGATCAACGTCAGAACGCCGATATCCGGCTGGCAGATTTCAGCCAGCAGTCCTACCTCACCGGGCTGATTTGTACCGATTTCGATAACGGCAACGCGATGGTTCTGCTGCGTCGCCAGCAGCACCATCGGTACACCGATACGGTTGTTGAGATTGCCCGGAGCGAACCAGACCTCGCCGGGCATCAGCGTATCGAGCACTGCCGAAATCGCGCTACGAGTGGATGTCTTTCCGGCCGAGCCGGCTACAGCGATCACCTGCGCCTGAGTTCGCCGGCGATGTAGCGCCGCAAGGGCGCCCAGCGCAGTCAGCGTGCAATCCACGCGGACCGACGTGACTCGTTCGTCGACGGCTTGGCTGTCTTCCACGATCAGCATCGCGGCGCTGGCATCCACCGCGCTCGCCGCGAATCGGTGTCCGTCGAATCGCTCGCCACGCAGCGCCACGAACACACAGCCGGGCACGACTCGACGCGAATCCGTGACGACGCCGACCGCCCTGCCGTCGCCACGGCTCAGCACCGCTCCGCCGGTGGCCTCGACGACTTGGGCGGAGCTGAACGCCGCAGCGTTAACCGGTACCTCAGACGCCATGCTGCCCCTCGCGTCTTAGGCTGAGCGCTCGACGCGCCTCGTACCGATCGTCGAATGCGAGCGTACGGCCGCCGACGAGCTGGTATGGCTCGTGGCCTTTGCCCGCGATCAGTACGACGTCGCCGGGCTTGGCATCCTGCACCGCCTGCTCGATGGCGCTTCGCCGATCGAGCTGAACGGTCACTGCAGCGCCGCCAGTCGGCATCCCTGCACGGATCGCGTCTGCGATAGCTACTGGATCTTCTGTTCGCGGATTGTCATTGGTCACGATACCTACGTCGGCGAGCTCCGACACGATCGCGCCCATCTTGGGGCGTTTCGAGGTGTCGCGATCTCCGCCGCAACCGAAGACGCACACGACTTGGCCGGACGTCAGCCCGCGCGCTGTCGTCAGCGCGCGCCGCAGCGCGTCGGGCGTGTGTGCGTAGTCGACCACCACGCACACGTCGTCGACCGGCACATCGCACCGTTCGAGCCGTCCCGGAACCTGCGGCACCAAAGGCAGCACACTGGCGACGTTCCGTACGTCCACGCCCAGCGCTTCGAAGATGCCGAGCGCAACGAGCAGGTTCTCCAAGCTGTGCTCTCCGATCAGCCGAGTGTCGATGTCGACCGACCCGCTCGGACACTGGACCATACCGCGCGTTCCTCGAACGTCCTGCACGACGGCGATCGGCCGGACGTCTGCGGAGGGTGCCCGGCCAACCGATAGAACTTCGCGGGACGCGGCCTTCAGTTCACTGTACAGCTCGGCTCCGACCTCGGAGTCCACGTTAACGACCGATACTCGCGGTGATAGGTCGGTGAACAACCGCCACTTTGCTGCGCGGTATTCGGCCATCGAGGCGTGATAGTCCAGGTGATCCTGCGTGAAGTTCGTGAAGGCCGCGACGTCGAAACGCACGTCGTCAACCCGGTGCTGGGACAGCGCGTGACTGGACACTTCCATGACGAACGCCTGGCATTCCCGCGCTGCGGCGCTTGCCATGAACCGAGCTACGTCGTCCGCGCCCGGCGTCGTCAGACCCGTTTCGACAGTCGTTCGTCCCAGAGCATAGCCAAGCGTACCCAACCGTGCCGCGCCGAACCCGGCCGAGGTGAGCGCATGTTGCACCAGGAAGCTCACCGTAGTCTTGCCGTTGGTGCCGGTGATCCCGACGACAGGCACTCGGTGACTGGGCTGTCGGTAGACGGCGTGCGCAGCGGTCCCCAGCGCCGCGCTCGCGTCGCTGACACGGATCACCGATACGCCGGGATCTAGCTGCGTGTCGCTCATGACCGCGACCGCGCCTCGCGCGATAGCGTCCGGCACGAACGCGACCCCGTCGGTGCTCGCGCCACTGCGCGCAACGAACAAGTCACCCGGGCAGATCCGTCGCGAATCCTGCCGCACGCCCGTAACACTCACGTCGTCCGAGCCGCTCAGCTGAGGCGAATAGCACCCGAGTTCCTGCACCAGCTCGGCTATGGACAGACCCGAATTGTAAACGCGGTCCATGGCAACAGCACCGTTCATGTGGCCGGCTCGAACACCAACAGCAGGTCTTCACCCTTGTTCAGCACGCTGCCCGGCGGAGGTTTCTGGGTCGATAGAACACCGGTGCCTCGGATCCTGGGGCGCACCCCCAACGACAGGAGCTTGCGGACCGCTTCACGGACCGGCCAACCCGTCATATCGGGTACCCGTACCTGGCCGCGCCCGGCAACTTGACCCTCAACGGTCTCTTGAACCGGCGGAGGCAGGCCGCGAGCCTTGCGCATTGCCGCGTAGGCAGCCCTGGCCGGATCGGGCTCACTTGCAAGCTGTTTGACATCAGCTCGTTTCGTACCCTTAGGCGTAAGCCCCATGTACTTCAGCGCCATCTTAGCGACGCGCCGAAAGATGGGCGCCGCCACGTTGCCGCCGGCGTGGTCGACGCGAGGTTCGTCGACGACGACCGCGATCGCCACGCGCGGGTTCTTCGCTGGCACAAAGCCGACGAACGAGGCGATGTAGTCATCGAGTGAGTAGCGACCCGTTGTCGGATCGATCTTCTGCGCCGTGGCGGTCTTGCCTGCTACTTGATAGCCCGGGATCGCCGCTTCGACGCCGGTGCCGTGCCCTTCGGTGACGGACACCATCATCTCAGCGACGACACGAGCCACGTGCTTTGGGATCACGCGACGCCGGACGCGTGGCACCGCTTCCCTGACGGTTTCGCCGGTCGCCGTCTCGACCCGCTTCAGGAACACAGGTTCCATAAGGCGCCCGCCGTTGGCGATCGCGGCCGTCGCCATCGCGAGCTGCAGGTTGGTTACGCTCACACCTTGACCGAACGATGCGGCTGCCGTCTCCACCTGCACCCAAGGACGACCGCGCGGTCGCAGCGTGCCGGATGATTCGCCAGGCAACGGAACGTTCGTCGCTTGTCCAAATCCGAATCGACGATAGAAATCGTAGAGTTTGGCACTGCCCATACTCAGGCCAATTTTTGCCGCACAGATATTCGAAGAGAACGCCAAGACTTCGCTAATCTCCAACCAACCCGACGGATGTGTGTCGCGAATCACGACGTTGTCGACCGGCATGCGTCCCTTTTCGCAGTAGAGCTTCTGCGTCGGGGTGATCACGCCCGCGCTCAGCCCGGCGGCGATGGTGAAGATCTTTACCGTGGACCCCGGCTCGAATCGATCGGTCATTCCCCGATGCCTGCGCGCTGCCGGCTCGCTTTGCCCGTAGTCATTAGGGTTGTAGCCGGGCCAGCTCGCCATCGCGAGGATCTCACCGGTATCGGGCACGACGACGACGACCGAACCTCCGGGAGCCTCGAACGTTCGAGCCGCGGCCGCCAGTTCGCGCTCTGCCGCGTACTGGATACCCTGATCGATCGTCGTGAACACGTTGTGCCCCGCCAGCGCCTGATCGTCCTGCACACCATCGGCGAACAACAGGCGGCCACGACGGTCACGCAGACCACGAAGCTGTTCCACGTGGCCCTTCAACTCACTGTTGAGCGACAGCTCTAGCCCGTCTTTGCCTTCGCCATCCGGCGCGACGAACCCGAGCAGCGGGCCTGCCAGCTCGCGGCGTGGGTAGTAGCGGCGGCCTTCACCCTCGACCACCAGCCCGCGGATGCGGTCTTTGCGTTCCTTCGCGCGTGACAGGCGGCGCACCTTTTCCGCTTGCTCCGCAGAGATCCGCCGCTTGAGCCACGTAAATCGACGCTTGCGTAAGATCTTTCGCTCCACGACCGCTGGGTTCAGTCCCAGCGCCGCAGCGATGCGGTTCGCAGCGTCTCGCGCCTTGACCGGCACCTGACCCGGCGGAACTCCCCGCAGCAGCTCGACCGAGTCCAGACTGACGCTCGGCACTTCAACACTCACAGCCAAGGCGCTGCCGTTGCGGTCGTACACCGTGCCGCGTTTCGGGATCACGTGAAGACGACGCTGACGCTGCTTCTCTGCCATCTCGCGCCACATCCGCCCGTCGACCAGCGTGAGCTCAATGCCGGAAGACACGATCAAGCCCAGACCGAACGATAGGATCGCGCACAGGATGCCCATACGCAGTCGAATCCCGCGTCCGCGTGCCGTATCCAGACTTCGAATCGTCATGGCGTCCCCGACCCCTGTCCGCCAGTCGACTCGTCTTCTTCTGAATCCGCAACGGTAGGCATAGGACCAGCGCTCAGGATGCGGTCAGGCGTCGGCTCTGCCATACCCAGAAGCGAACGTGCGACGGTGTCCACGCGCTCCGGCGTCTTGTGACTCGCCACTTCGAGCTCAAGGACCCGCTTCACTTCACGCAAACGCCCCACGCGCTTGTGCGATCGTCCGAGCTCGTAGCCCAAATCGACGGATCGAACGCGCAACGCCAGGTAAAAGACAAACGCGGCGGCCGTTGCCGCGACGGCCAACGTCCACAGAACCAGGAATGGGCGGGATCCCTTCACTCGGCTTCCTCCCGCGGTTGCCGACGCGCGACTCGCAGCTTCGCACTGCGCGAGCGCGGATTCTCACGCTGCTCATCCGCACTCGCCACCAGCGGCTTCTTCGTGAGGCGCTGCCAGGTTTCCTTGCGCAGGAACGCTCGCTTCACAATGCGGTCTTCGAGAGAATGAAAACTGATCAAACAGATCGGAGCGCCCTCGGCCAGCAGCTCGCTCGCGGCCTCGATTAGCGTCTCGAGTTCGAGCAGCTCCTCGTTTACCGCGATGCGCAACGCCTGGAACGTACGAGTTGCCGGATCGATACCTCCGACGCGCCGGGGCCCAACCGCGCGAACAACGGCACGGCGAAGGTCCAGAGTCGTCTCGAGCTCGCCGCGCTCGGCTGCCTGCTTGATACATCGAGCAACTCGGCGTGAGCGACGCTCTTCGCCAAGCTGATAGATGACGTTGGCAAGTTCGTCTTGATTGAGGCGCTCGATCAGCTCGAGGGCCGTTTCACCGGAACTCCGGTCCATGCGCATGTCGATCGGTCCTTCAGCTTTGAAGCTCAGGCCGCGATCACCGGTGTCGAGCTGAATGGAACTGATACCCAAATCGCCGATCAGCCCGTCGACACTGTCCACGCCCGCGTCCTTTGCCCAGTCTTTGAGGTCGCTGAAAGCGCCGCGCACGATCGTGGCCCGATCTCCGAACTCTGCAAGCTCCTCCCGGAGTTTGCTGATCGCATCCGGATCGCGATCAAACGTAACCACACGCGCAGCGCGGTTGCACTCCAAGAGCGCGCGGGAATGCCCACCGGCTCCGCCCGTCACGTCCAAGTAGAGCCCACCGCTCTTCGGTTCCAGCGCCCACACGACCTCATTTTTCATTACAGTAATGTGCATGGGAATCTTGGGCTCGAAGAGTGAAAACGCCTGAAGGGTCATATTTGGATCCGCTCTACCGCTTGTCTGAATGTTTCAGCCTCGTCTGCGGAGAGAGTCATCGCGGCGTCCCAGTTGACCTTGGACCAAAGCTCGACCGAGCGCCCCATTCCGGCCCACAACAGCTCGCCTGCCAGCGCCGCATGTTCCCGTAGCTGAGGGGGAACCAGTACTCTGCCCTGCTTGTCGAGATCGCACTCGACGGCAGCCGACAGGTACATGCGACGGAAGCGCACGATGTTTGGGTCGAGCCGCGGCAGCTCCGCGACCCGTGCCTCTAACTCCTCCCACGCGGAAAGTGGGTGGAGGTGGAGACACGCGTCGAAGGGCGCCGGGGTCAGGATGAAGCGTGTGTCGTCCGACCGCGTCAGCACCTCCCTGAAACGCGCAGGGACACTCACTCGACCCTTTTGATCGATGTTGTGAACGAACTGACCGCGAAACATGGAGGGCTACCGATTGGGACGGAGCAACACTTTGCCCCACTCTCTCCCACTTCTTGGGCCGAACGTAGAGGGGCGGTGGGCAGGCTGTCAACAAGCGCCGCCACGGACTGGATCCAGTACTGAACGTGCATGCAGCAAATCCACTGCACAGCGCTGATTTGACGTTCAGCTGTAGGTCTATGTACGTAAAGATATCCACAGGTTATCCCGGTAACCCGTGTGCGCATGACGCTGATGAAACGAGCAAGTTCCTGGCGAAACCAGCCCGGGCGGGCAGTCACGGCTCGGTCTTGAGCGTGCAGGTCGCGAAGAAGATCCAGCAAGCGATCAGGGCGGGAACATAGGCGGCGACGGAGACCATACCGAGGCCCTCGCAAACGCAGTGCCAGAGCAAAAACGGGCGCTTTTGTACGCATGAGCAGCGACGCACGCCCGGCGTCGTGGACGAATAGACGCTCGATGTGGCCCCCCGCCCACGATCCGCCTGCGTACCAGGGTCGTAACCGAGGTGTGGTTCACCGAACGATCGCTGTTCTATTCGGGTTGCTCACCGGGTGTGCTTCCCCCGCCGAGCATCAGGCGATGCCGCCCACGTCGTCCGCAGACGAGGCGGTCGACCGGAGTCGGACGGAGTTCGTCATCGTCGGCGCCGTCATTGGCAACTCGTTAGCCAGTGTCGAGATTCGCAACGGGCGGATCACGGCAGTCGGCGATGTCGATCCGAACCTGCCGCATCACAGCGTGTCGGGCTGGCTCACGCCTGCCGCCATCGATGCACACGTTCATCTTCATTACCGTAAAGCAACGTCTGCAATGCTCCGCGGAGGTGTCGCGGCGGCGCTCGATCTGGGCGCACCGATATCCACGTTGTCCAATCACCGCAGCGCACGTGAACTGTTGATCGTCGGATCAGGCCCAATCATCACGGCGGCGGCTGGCTACCCAACCCAAAGCTGGGGACGAGACGGATACGGCCTAGAGATCGAAACGCCCGACGACGCAGACCAAGCCGTTGACACGCTCGCTGCGCGAGGAGCCCGCGTGATCAAGATCGCGCTGGCGCACGGCCCGCGGCTTTCACCCGCGCTTGCCAGGCAGGTCGTGCAGCGGGCACACCATCACGGCTTGCTCGTGTTCGCCCACGCGCTCAGCGACGCGGATGCGAAGGAAGCCGCCGATGTGGGCGCCGACGTTCTCGCGCACACGCCCACCGAACCTCTCACCAAACCAACTATCGCGGCCTGGTCCGATCGGTACGTCGTATCGACACTGACGGCTTTCGGCGGCTCTGCCGGCGCGAACTTGACCAAGCTCCATGCCGCCGGCGCCGACGTCGTCTACGGCACGGACTTCGGAAACACGACACGCGCCGGGGTGAGTCGCGCCGAAATCGAACAGCTGAAGGGCGCCGGCCTAACTTCGAAAGCGATCCTCACCGCCATGACCGCCACACCCGCCGACCTGCTCAAACTCAACGGCTTCGGCCGCATCACGGCTGGCGCACGCGCTAGCTTCATCCTGACGGCTACCGATCCGCTCGCGGATCCCTCGGCACTAGCGGAGCCGTCGCAGGTCTGGATCAACGGCAAGGCCCAGCTGCACGGCGCCGTCACATCACCCTAACAGCGCCCGGAGCGCGCCCAGCGCCGCAACGGCTGCGGTCTCCGTCCTCAGGGTCAGCGGCCCCAGCCGCGCCGGATGCGCTCCGCTGTCGATCAAGGTCGCGCGCTCGTCATCCGTAAAGCCGCCTTCTGGACCGACAAACACGTGCAGAGGCCGCGCAGTGTCACGCTCGACAACGGTCGCGATGCGTTCGCTCGCCCGCGGACATAACACGATCCCCGCCCGCCGGGATTCGGCAACGTACTCGGCGAGCGGCAACGGTCCAAGCAGATCGGGCAACCTACCTCGCCCGCATTGCCGAGCAGCCTCCACGGCGACGCGCTTGAAGCGCTCGGTCTTGTCGCGCCGATGTGGGTAGTCGGTTCGCCCCGAAACCACCAACACGATGCCGCGCGCCCCCAAAGCGGTCGCCTCCCGAACGACAAACTCGGGCTTCGTTGATTTGGCTAGCGCCTGAACGAGTACCACCGGCATCGCTGTGTCGAGCGACGTCCGCGCGGATGTCACGTCGATCGTCGTCGAGTGCTGGTGGACTCCGAGGATAACAGCGTCCGCCTCGACGCCCTGCACAGGATCAAACGCCAGCAGCTGGTCACCAACTCCGAGGCGGTGGACGCGGGTGACGTAGCGGGACGCCTGCTGCGACAAAACGAGTTCGCCGTTGCGCAGCTCTTCGACGGGGACTCTTAGTTTCTCTGACATGCCCTCGGGCCGTGATATTACCGCGACGTGAACGAGCGACAGAAGGGTCTGCTATTTGTGCTCGCGGGGGCAGCAGCCGCCGGCGTCTACATCGAAGCAACCCGTGACCGGACGCCGAAACCAGAGGCTAGCACGGCGCCTGCCACGACCCTTCCGACCGGCGCGGCCTTGCCGAGCGGCCAGCCGGAAACCGTGCCGCCCGCGCGCCCTCCGACAGCCGCTGAGGCGCAAGCGACTAGCCAGTTCCTGGCACAGGCGGTGAAATCAGGCGCCTCGAACGCCAAGTCACCCTGGGCACTCGCGCACGGCCTGGTCGCATTCGGTGCCGACCACAAGGCGTCCTCGGGAGAGCCCGCCGTGAGCGTCATCCTCAGCTTCGCCGAGCGCAAAGATGGACGCTGGACCTTCCCAACCAAGCGGGATGGTGAAGTCGTCCAGGCGCATCCGCACCACCTGTTGGCAGCCATGCTGCAGTCAGGAGCCGATATGAAGACCAGCGCCACGACTGCAGACGGCAAGGTCACGCTAGCCGACCTCGTCGACGGCGCTCTCAAGACGCCGCTGCCCAGCGATGCAAGCCAGTGGCACGGCGCCGCCTGGCTCCTGGGCGCCTACGTCGAGCTCGACTCGCGCAACCTCGCTCGCGCCGAGGCCCCGCTGAAGGCGCTGCGTGACGCCGCTCTGTCCCGGCTCGAGGCCGACCACCAAGTTGTCGCGGATTACACGGGCGACCGCGCGGCCGCATTCAAGCCGGGTTCTCCGCTAACCGACGCCAAGCGTCACAAGACCGGCATCTACGGCCACAGCTGTGGCGGAATGCACTTCGTGCAATCAGTACTCGAGAGTCAGGCTGCACAACCGACCGCGCGCAAGCGCCTGGCGGCCCAGCTCGGGATCCTGCTATTTCGATACGAGATCGAGCGCGAGGCGTACGCGAGTCTCATCAACAAGAGCCCGAAACACGCTCAAGTGCTGCGGATCCAGCAGCTCAAGTTCTTCGGCCATCTGCTGGAAACCCTCGGACTGGCGCGCAGTCTCAGGCTCTACGATCCGACCACCGAGGGTGGCAAGCGGGTGGAGCAAACGGCCCGTCTGGCTGCCGGGGACGTCGTCGAGGTCGCTTCTCAACTCAAGGCCAGCGGCGCCTACGACCGGCTCGAGCAGCTCAAGAGCAGCCAACCTCAGCAGTACCTGGACCTGATCGGTGACGGCTGTCACGCGATCCGCGGGCTGCGCAGGATCCGACCGCTACTGACTGCTACTCAGTAGCGGTACTGCCACAACAGGTCGAACGAGCTGCCGGCGTTCCCGAGCTCGGTGCGGAGTGACCAATTTGGCAAGAACCGCCAGTCGATAGTGCCCGTGAACTCGTCGCGTTGGGCGGCACGCACGTCGAGATCGGCGGTTGTGGTGGTTCGACGATAGGTCGCCTCGAGCCAGACGTCACGGGCGGCGCGCCACGCTGCGGTATAGCTCGGCGCACTGCTCGATGTGGAGTCGGTGCGGAATTCGAAGCTCGCAAGCGGCGTATCGGCGAACAGTTCCTTCATACCGATCGCCGCCACTCCACCGCCGACGCCGAGAGCGGTACGACCCGCCGGGTTGGACGAGTCCGACGAGCCGGTCGTCGAGCTGCTGTTGCCGCTCACACCGCCGAGCAGCAGCGCGATGATCTCGGGCTTGGCCATGGGAGGGTCGCTGCGGAGGGTGAGTTCGGCCTTGTTCAGGGTGCCCGTCACATCAACGTAGACGGTCGAGCCACCCGGAGCACGCCATCCCGCCGTCACCAACAGGTGAGGATTCGTGGCGTCGCCGGTGTCAAAACTCACAACGCCACCTTCGATGACGAACAGCTTGCCGAGTGTTGGGAATCGTCCACCAGCCGGGAGCTCCACGTAGCCCTCCATACGCGTGTCCTCATCCAAAATGATCAGCGGCTCGCCCCGCACAGGAATGTCCATCTCGTCCCGGGTGACTCGAACGTCACCGCTCAGCCGCATCAGGATGTGCCAGGGGAGCTGGCGTTCAGACGGGCGGTTTCGTGGCTCGCGAATGCTCTGAACGATCTCGATGTCAGGATTCTCATCGATCGGGAGCACCGTGCGCGAAGACGAACGCGGAAGCTTGGCTTCGAGCCGCGGGACGTTCACGATCACGCTCATGCGATCGGGTTCACGGTTGATCTGAACCGTCGCCTGGCCGGTCGCGCGGCCCTGGCGCACCCCCTCGAGAAGAATCGGCACTTCGGTGGCGCTCAGCGATGCTGAACCGCGCATCACGCGGACGCCGTCCAAGAACAGGCGTGCGCTACCGCGGACGTTGTCTGTCTCGGACCGGGCCCGTGCGTAGACGTCGTCGATCGTCAGCAGCGTGCCGTCACCCGAGGGCGTGGCCTTGGCTCGCAGACGCAGGTCTCGCAGCTCTAGGCCCAGCTTCGCGAATTGAACGATGCCCCCGTCCATACTGCCCGTGCCCGAAATCGTCCCTGCCCAGTCCTCGGCCCCTCTCTGCTTGCGCAACGCGAGCCGTATGTCGGCGGTGACCGGCCCCGATATCTGAGAGATGACGCCCCGAACCAGCGGCGAGAGTACAACGGCGTCGTACTTGCGGGCCTTCACGTCGATCAGAACTGGCTTGGTATCGTCGAACGATGGCGTCAGCCCGTCCTGCCAAGCGAAGGCAGCGCGCGCGGTCGTGCCCAGCTCACCGCCCCGGTTCTTCAGCACGATGCTGGCCTCTGCTCGCTGTCCGTTCGCGCGGACGGTTATCCGTCCCGTTCCCAGGCTGACTCGGTCTACCTTGGCATCGAGCAGCTTAACGCTAGCGCTAACCAGTGGCGCAGCACCGCGCCGCTCGAAGGTCGCGACACCTTCGAGCTTGCCTTCAACGAAGTTGTCCGCCAGCGGCGCGACGAGGCCGAGCGGCGTGCGCTCGAATGCCAGCGTGCCGCCGACAGACCACCAGTCGGGAGTCGCCGGCTTGCGCCCGACCACGACATCCCACTCAGCCGTGCCGCCGGCTTTCAGTCGGATCACTCGGCGCCCGAACACGCTTCCGTCGGCGCCCAACAGGAACTTGCCGCTGGTTGCGTCATACGCCGCAAATACCCGCGCGTCAGACTGCTTAGCCAATCGGCTTCCAACCGGTTTGAGCTGGCGGAGCGTCGTCTCGATGGTCATCGAGGGCAGACCCACCGTGCCCTCGACGTTCGCCTGTCCGCTAATCGATCCGGTGTACTCGCTCTGTTGCGCAAACTCCGGAAGCTGCGAGAAACGCCGCTCGGGCATCCTTAGCGTCGCCTTAAGCGGTGTCTTGAGCAGTTGAGTGAGCGCGCGCTTGGGGCGGGAAACGAACCGCTTGAGGTTCAGCGCAAGCGTACCGCTGGCGCTCAGCAGCGGTGCCTTGAGCGGATCCAAGAGCAGTACGGTTGCAACCGTTTCTCCCGACTCGCCGCTTATCGCACCGCTCGTCTGGAAATTGAGCCCGGCGATCTCCCAAGGTACGGCGCCGGTTGCTTCCGCGTTCTTTGGCGGCTCCCCCTTGACGCGTAGGTCTTGTGTTCCCGCCACGAAATAAACGCTTGGAAAGTTCTTGGCCGACTCGCGTTCGAAGTCGAACGTCCCGTTGACCACGCCGGTTACCTTGTCGATCGCCCCCCCCAACAGTGCGCTCAGCTGCCCAATGCTTAGCTGGCTCAGGCCGATCTGGCCCTTTCCGGTCGCGTCGCGCCACGACTTGACTTCGGTAACGTGGCCGCCGAGCTCGGCGTCCCACGTGCTACCGAACGATCCCAGGTTCGCGACTCCACCCGAAGCGCTACCTTTGAAGTTCGAGTCCCTAAGCGACGTGGTCGCCCGCAGAGAAATCCCTTCGAGCCCGTTCATCACGCCGTCGCGAACGTCGAAGTTCACGTACCCATCCGCACCGCCCCTGGTCGCTCGTACGTCCGCGTTGATATCGAAGACGCCACCCAGCTGATCCCGCGGCAGGC
>JAUIKB010000667.1 GCA_030430975.1 Polyangia bacterium | reverse complement strand
AAGCGGTGGCCCCGAAATGCGCAGCGCGCCGATCCCCTTCGGGCCGCGCAGCTTGTGGGCGCTCAAGGCCACCGTCGCTCCACATCGATAAGCTTCGGGCGGGATCTTCCCCACGGCCTGCACGGCATCCACGTGCAAGCGGCCACCCGCTGCCTGGACCGCCCGCGCGATCTGCGGCACCGGCTGGATGACGCCGGTTTCGTGATTGACGGCGGTGACCGCCACCACCGGAGGCACCGGTGATTCGCCGAGCGTCCGCTCGAGCTCGTCGACCCGCCAACGGCCGTCAGGCGCGACCGCCTGCCAACGCACCCAAACGCCCTGTCGCTCGAGCGCCTCCGCGACCTGCGTTACCGAGGGATGCGCCAACCGGCTGACGACCAGCGCGGGTGCACTGGATAGAGCGATGTTGTTCGCCTCCGTGCCGCCGGACGTCAACACCACATCGCGCGCGTCGGCGTCGAGCAGCTCGGCGATCGCTTCACGACAGCGCTCGACGACGTCGCGCGCTCCGCGTCCGGTCGCATGCACGCTAGCCGGATTGCCCCAGTGCGCGGCCGCCGCCGCAGCCATGGCGGTCAGCGATGCCTGCAGCGGCGGCGCGGTCGCGTTCCAGTCGAGGTAGACCCTGTTCACGTTAGCGGTTCGTAGGCGACCGGCGCGCGCTGGCATATCTCCAGCGTGAAAGCGGCGCCGCGCAGCGGAACGTCACGGATGACCTCGGTCGATGGGGACTCGACGCGTACATCGCCGCCGTGGCCCCGTGCGATGCCGCGGACGATCGCCAGCCCCACCCCGGTGCCGCCGTGGGCGCGCGTCTCGGAGCCGTCGACCTGATAGAATGCGTCGAACAGTCGGGGCTGTACATCGGGCGCCACACCGGGCCCGGAGTCCGCCACGCAGATCTCGTAGCGGCTACCGCCAATAGCTCGAACGCGAACGCCTATCATGCCGCCTTCTGGCGTAAATTTAATAGCATTTTCAATGATTTGACCAATCGCGCGGGCTAACCGGTCGGCATCGCCGTAGCCGGGTAGCGCGCCGCGAGGCATCTCCGTGACGAGGCGTAGACGGCGCTCGTCGAGCTGCGCTGAGTGCATGACGACCGCCGCCCTCGCGACCTCCATCAGGTTGTAATCGCGGTGCATGAAGCGAATACGCCCCGTCTCAAGGCCCGTGATGTCGAGCAGATTGTCGATCAGGCCGCGGAGCCGCTCGACGCACTGGTCCATCGCACGCAGCGACTTGTCTTGGTGCGCGTTGAGCGGTCCGAGTTCCCCATCCAGTAGCAGCTTGAGGTACCCGACGATCGGGGTCATCGGCGTCGCCAATTCGTGCGAGACGTTGCGATAAAACTCCTTACGAGCATTGTCCACGTCCACCAAGCGCGCGTTCGCCGACATCAGCTCGGCGACCTTTTCCTCCAGGTGCCCAACGATCCGTTGACTTTGGTACCTCAGGTGCTCGCCCGTCAGGTCGGGCGACGTGTGTTCCCGTTTTCCCTGAAGATACCCTCGCACGGTGTTGGCAAACGAGCGCGCATCGATGGGTTTCTGCAGGAAGCCGTCGCATCCCACCGCTAGACTCGCATCGCGGTTGCCCTCGGCGGTAATGGCGACGATAGGCATCCCCTCCAGCTGCGGCTCGGCTTTCAGGCGCAGCGTCACTTCGTATCCATCCAGGCCCGGGATGGCGATGTCGACCAACACCAGATCGGGTCGTTCGCTCCGCGCCTTGCGAATGCCGTCGAGACCATCGGCTGCGTCCACGACCTCAAATCCGGCCGGGGTCAGCAGCTTCCTGACAAGTAGCCGGTTGGCTGGATCGTCTTCGATGTGGAGGATCTTGGGCATCGGTATACGGACTTTCACCCTGCAATGGGTGTACGGCAAGCAACCAAGTCGTTTCCGCCCACCTCAGGGCTTGCGCCCGCACCGCGGCGCGCTCTAGCTTCCTCGCCGATGAGGACTTCTAGCTACTCCCGCGCCCTCGGAATGCTGCTCTCGGTTGCCGCGTGCGGCTGCGCCGATCTCACTGCTCCTTCGGACTACGGTCCACCGCAGCCGGCGAAGCCCGCGACGACTACAGCCGTCGCCACCGCGCAACCCAAGCCGACGCCCAAACCTGCCCCGCCCTCGAACGAGCAGGTGTCCGCATCGCACGTGCTGATCAGCTATAAGGGCTCCACACGAAGCCAAGCGACGCGGAGCAAAGAAGAAGCTAAGAAGATCGCGACCCAGGTACGCGACCAGGCGCGTAAGGGCGCTGACTTTGCGAAGCTTGCGCAGAAATTCTCCGACGGTCCGTCCAAGACGAAGGGTGGTGATCTGGGCGCGTTCACGCGCAACCGGATGGTCAAACCGTTTGCCGATGCCGCCTTCGCGCTGAAGGTGAACGGCGTTTCCGATGTGGTCGAGACCCCATTCGGCTTTCACGTCATCAAGCGCACGAAGTGACTTCCAAAACCGAGGCGTCGCAGCGCGGCGACGCGGGGACGCCCGAGGACGCGGCCGAAGCAGAACACACGCCTGGCGAATCGCCGTCGAAACCGCCAACGGAGCCAGGCGACCCGAACGGCGCGCCTTCACCACTCATCAAGAGCGGCAAGCTCGCCTACGGTCTCGCCTTCCTGTCCGGCTTTCTCTACTTCGTCGCCTTCCCGGGAGTCGATGTGTGGCCGCTGGCGTTTGTCGCCTTGATCCCGCTGTACATCGCGCTGCGCGGTCAGACCCCCCGGCGGGCTGCCGGACTCGGCTGGATGGCCGGGTTCACGATGACGATGTTCGGGTTCTACTGGCTGCTCGGCATGCTCAAGACCTTCAGCGGCTTCCCGACCGCCGTCTGCCTGCTGTTCATGGCGATCCTGTGCGCCTACCAAGCGGGCCGCATCGCGCTGATGGGGTGGCTCTACGGGCGCGCCGAACGCCGCGGCTGGCCGGCAGCACCGGTATTCGCGTTGGCTTTTGCGACAAGCGAACTCGTCTATCCGCTGCTTTTCCCCTGGTATTACGCCGCCACGGTGCACCAGGTGCCCCTGCTGACGCAAACCGCCGAGATCGGATCGCCGATCCTGGTCGCGTGGGTGCTTATCGCCGCCAACATCGCGCTGGCGGAACCGCTGCTGGCGAAGCTTGAGTCTCGGCCTCTGCGACCGAAAGTCGTCGGCGGACTGAGCGCCGCCGTGGTGATCGCCATCGCGTTCGGAGCGGTGCGCATTCACCAAGTCGACGCCGCCGTCGCCGCCGCGCCATCGGGCAAGGTCGGCATCGTCCAAGCGAACATGAGCTTGATGGGCAAGCGACGCAACAAGGCTGAGGGCCTGCGGCGACACCTTGCGCTCACCCGGCAGCTAGAAGCGAAAGACAAGCTCGATCTGGTGGTGTGGAGCGAAACCTCGGTCGTCAACGCGATGGACGAAGCTTACGCGCCCACGTGGTACCGGATGAACGTCACGCGGCGCCTGAAGAGCCCGGCGATCTTCGGCGGGGTGATGATCCGTAAGGTACCGGACAGCCGCAAGTACGTGCTGTTTAACTCCGCCCTCGCCAGTGAACTCGGCGGCGAAATCAAGGGCCGATACGACAAACAGTACCTTTTGGCGTTCGGCGAGTACCTACCGTTCGGCGAGACGTTTCCGAAGCTGCACGAGCTCAGCCCGCACTCCGGTCGATTCACACCCGGAAAAACTGTCGACCCCCTGCCCCTCGGCGACCGCAACGTGGCTGTGTTCATCTGCTACGAAGACATCATCCCTGCGTTCGCCAACAGCATCATGCGTTCGGCCGAAAGCGAGCTGATGGTCAACATCACCAACGACGCCTGGTTCGGGGACACGACCGAACCGTGGATCCATCTGGCCCTGGCGAAGTTTCGCTCGATCGAACACCGACGTTTCCTCGTGCGCTCCACCAACAGCGGCGTGAGCGCGTTCGTCGATCCCGTCGGGCGCGTGACTGCGCACTCCGGAACATTCAAGCAAGAGGCGCTAGCGGAGACGATCCACTACATGAAGGGCCGCACGGCTTACGAGGTCCTGGGTGACGCGCCGTGGTGGCTCGCTGCGCTCATCACGTTTGGCATGGCGTGGATTCGGCGACCTGGACCGTCAGGCGCAACAACCGATTCAAATAGCTGAAATCACTCGCTAATTCGGCATCTCTGCGCGAAAGCGCCGGCATCCCCCCGGACGAACCGGCAGAATCTGGCGAATATCGGTTCTCGCGTGCCGTCCATCTCTGCGAGCGGTCAAGGCAGGCGAATGCGCCCAGCTT
>JAUIKB010000004.1 GCA_030430975.1 Polyangia bacterium | reverse complement strand
CCTTCGGGGATCAGCAACGCGAACTCACATTCGTCGTCGGAGCTACAGCCTTCCTTGGCTTTGGCTATCAGCTCACGGGAGTCCTGCTTGATGTCGGCGCAGGTCTGGCAGCCGGCGGCACTGAACGACAGGGCGAGAGCGACGACCAAGCGAAGCGTTGGGCTCGGCTTCATGGCGTCTCCTCGCGGTACGGTGCACAGAAATCGGTAACGAACCCTTCGTCGACGATCAATCCCTCTTCGCCGTTGGGTCCATGGCCGTTCGGTTTGAGTCCCAGATCGCTCGGCGCGACCATACAGCGAATGACGTAAGCCGCATCGACACTTGCGCTCGCACGCTTGGTGGGCGTGTTGATTCGCATTCGAATCCGACGACCGGCGTCGACGTGCAGTTGGATCGTTCCGCTCTCACTCTGGAACTCTGGAGAGTGGTTCGTTTGACGCTCCAAGTACGCGACGCCAACGCTCATCTGCGCCTGCCGAATCACCGCTGTCATGCTTGCCCCAGGCCGGATGTCGACTGGCTCGATCCCGATCAACGACGTGTACGCTTGATCCCCAGCGTGTGCCAGCAGGTTCACTTCAGCTTGTGGCCACCCAACCACGACTTGCACGATGACTGGGTTGCCCGCGAATTCCGTTCCATCGTCCGCGATCACTGTCGTCTCATACGCCACGTGCTCATCATGCGGCGCGAACCCCGATGTGGTGCCGTCGCCGCACGCGACAGCCCCGAGGCTCAGCAGTCCAAGGGCAGCGCGAGTTAGCAACATCCGATCCGTCCCACCGCGCGTCCGACGCGAGCGCGCCTCACGTACCCGGTTCCCTCAACGCCAGTCATGGCTAAGGATAGCACGGCTCATTGTAGGACTCACATTCCGCGAGCGAGCGGTATAGCGACCGGCAGCTCTGACCATCGCACGACTCCCCGATTACCTCCTGGCAACCGGACCCGTTCCACTTGATTCCGAGCACGCGCGGCGACGCGCCGTCGCCCTGAGCCAGCTGACCCGTGCAACGCCCAATCACGCACATCTCTTCGCAAACGCCAGTGGTCGTACAGACGCCGCAGTCCGCATCACAGCAAGTCGAACCAGCCGAGCACATCACTTGGCCGCACCGGCCGTCGTCAGCCGCACTCGTCTCCGCGCTACAGCCAGCGGTCAACCCTATCGCCACCGCTAACGACGCGACCCTGTGTCCCCACTTCCCGGCTGCGCGGCACCGCTTACGCAAACTGTTTACTTTCATCACATTCCCGACCGCTTGGCAGCCCACCGATGTAGTCAGAATAGCATGTCCGTGAGCACTCCCTGAACGGACGCGTGATTCTATTTCGAGCCGCACGCCCAGCGAAGCTCCGGTCCTGTTGCGACTCGCACGTACAGGAATTCGCGTCGTACTCGCAGGATGCTCTCTCGAATGAGGGCGGGCAGATATCACCGGTGGCGGGCGCGGCTGCTGGGCACTCGTCAGTCTGGCACACCCACGTCCCGTTGCCGCAACTACAGATCCCGCGCGTTGTGGCGTTCACTCCAAACGTACACGTTCGGTCCGCACCTTTTGCATTCACCCCCGCCCAACGACAGCGAGCGCGCCTCTGAATCGTCCCCGGAGCCGTAGATGGTCGCGGCCGCGAGCAACGACGCCCCTAGGACGACGCTTCGACGCACCAACAGCGCAGCGCCTCGCCGTTGCCAGACCCAGTTGGCTGCTACGGGCATTTCCACTCAAAAACGCCTCTGCCGTCGACGAATTCACAGGCGCACTCCGAGCCACCTTGATAGTCGCAGCTAGAGCCTTGCAGCGCTCGCGGACACGCGTCGCCGGTCGCCGGCTGAGTCGACGGACACGAGTCCTCCCCGCAAGTCCACGTCGTACTACAGCTACACCAGCCTCTCGTCCGCGCCGAAACCTCGAACGTGCAGAACGCATCGTGCTGCTCACATGAATCGCCTCGAAGGCTCGCTGAACAGTTAGATGCATCGCCGTCTGAGCCGCTCCCGCAGCCGGCGGCAAGCCCTACCGCAAACAGCAGCGTCGCAATCGCTCTCATCCATCCTGCCATGTGACTCCAGACTCAGACTACTCCACCAAATCGCCGGGAACACACTTGCCGCCCTCACACGCTGGCTGTGCAGCGCCCAGCGTGCAGCTACCGCACAGGTCTGGCGCGTCGTCGAACTCACGTCGGCAGTCGAACGCTGCCTGATCCTGGACCTTGACCGCGTCGAGATCGACCCCCTTGTTCAGATAGAACGCGTTATTACAGGTCGTACGCCCAGATTCTAAGCAGTTGATGCTGACGACTTGGCAGTCGGCCTTCGTCGAGCAAGTCTGGTGCTCCGCTACGATCGCGGCCAGTGCTCTCGTTTCGTCGGCACAGGCTTCGCTTGTGCCGTCCGCACCGCTGCCGGCTGGGTCGGATGTGCCGGCCTCCGAGCTACAACCGCCTGCGACTGCGGCGCCTAACATCAAAGCCAACGCCGACAGTCGGAACATGTGATCGAAGTTCATTTGCGGTATTCCCCTTCAGGCCCAGCGACAGCCCTGTGCAACTCGCGTGCCGATAGCTGGCGCTCTTGGGTTGCTGGACAACCGCGTCTTCGGCAGAGACCACACGCAAGAGGTTTCTTACCGCCAGTCCTTGGTGCCGCTTGGCCCCTCTGAGCGTGGTTCAGCGATAGGCCACTATGCTTCCCCGGAGGGCTTCCCAGAATTCGGAGGCACTGGCACAAGCTGCGCCAACCACGGCAGCCGCGTCAGTGCAACCGACCGACCCCGCTCCCGAAAACACAGCTTTTTCACGGTCCGGTTCGATGCCGGGTACTGGTGCCCTTATTGCAAGCTCAATGCCTATGTTCAACCGTCGCACCCGACTCTCTCGGCTCGTCCTCCTCGTCACCGGCGCGGTCGCGCTGGCGTGCTCTGCACCGTCAGCTGACGAGCCGAGCGGGCCCGCCGAGGGCCCGGTCGAGCCGGGCGTCGAGGTCACCCCGCAGCTCAGCGAGTCCGACCAGGCGGAGCTCGACGGTCTCTCCGCCCAGTTCGAAGAGGTCGAGGGCCTGGACTACGCCGGGCTGCAGAGTCGCTACCCTTCCGGTGCCGCCGCCCAACTCGGCTACGACCCGAGTCAGAGTGTCGGGCTGAGTACGATACAGGCCTCCGCCCTGAGCCTGAACTCGAGCGAACTGGAGCGTCTGAACGATACCGGCTTCGCGATCGCCAAGAACAGGCAGTTCCCTGGTTTTCTCTACGGTTATCATTCCGTTTATCTGGAAGACCTACCGGTCTACGTGACCGCTGACGCACTGATGCACGCGGTACATCGCTCGTTCGACGACATCTTGTCCGATGTCGAAAGCAGCATGCTGATTCCGGAACTCGCGACGATGCTGAACGACATGCGCACGCAGCTGGCCAAACGTCCGCAGACGGCGGCGACTCAGGACGCCGACTTTTATCTGACGGTCGCCGCGGCCCTGCTGACCGGAAAGCAACAAACGCCCCACTTCAAGGATCAACAGGGCCAGGTCGATGCGTTCGTCGCTGACGCCACCGAGGCGACGACCGGGATCAGCGCGAGAACTCTGTTCGGCGTCAACCGTCGCTTCGACTTCTCTCAGTTCAAGCCACGCGGTCACTACACCGACAGCCCAGCTCTCTCGAACTACTTCCGAGCGATGATGTGGCTGGGTCGTATCGATTTTCGACTCATCGAAACGCAAGACGACGGATCACAGGTTTTTCATCGGCGACAACTGGAAGCTGCGGTTACGTTGCAGGAGCTGATGACGAAAGACGCAACGCACAGCTGGCAGCGGCTGGAGCAAGTCATCTCGGGCTTCGTCGGCGAGGCGGACAGCATGACGCTGCCCGAGCTCAACGCCTACCTCGACGACGTCGACGTCTCGAGCGCCGAGCAGCTGGCCAACAAAACCGACACCGAGCTGGCTCAGGCGATTCTTGATGGCGGCTACGGAACTCAGCGGATCTCTAGCCACATCATGATCAACGGCGCGCCGGGCGGCGGCACCCTCCCGCTCAGCTCGACGTTCCTACTGTTCGGTCAGCGCTACGTCCTAGACAGCCACGTGTTCTCCAACGTGGTCTACGATCGGGTTCAGCGCGGCAAGGTCAAGCGCATGATGCCGTCCACGCTGGACGTCGCGTTTGCCGCACTGGGCAACAACGATGCGATCCAGCTGCTGCAGCCCGAGCTGAAGCAGTTCAACTACGCCGAAGATTTGGCGCGCGTGCGCATCCTGGCGGACAACCATCCGGACGCCTACTGGAGCGCCAACGTCTACAACACCTGGCTGTCTTCGCTGCGAGCGCTGTCTCCCACCAACGACAGCGACGAGCTCGCCGCCCTGCCCAGCGTGACCCGAAGCGACGCGTGGGGGCGACGCATCCTCAACGCCCAGCTCGGCAGCTGGGCAGAATTACGCCACGACACGATCCTTTACGCGAAACAGAGCTACACCGGCGGCGCCAGCTGCGAGTACCCAGACGCCTACGTCGATCCGTACCCTGCGTTCTACGCTCGCGTAGCGCAACTCGCCGAAACGGCCGAGACCGTACTGAGCGGCATCGGATTCAAGCGAGGCGTTGAGTACTTTCAACACTTGGGATCCGTCGCCACGACGCTGCAAGGCATGGCCGAGTATCAGCGAGCGGGTACACCTTACGACGCCGAGCAACTCGCGTTCATCAATGACGCCGTCCAAGTAGAAGACGGGTGCGGGGGGATTGCGTCGGCTAACGGCTGGTACGCCAAGCTGTTTTACGACGCGCGTGGCTACGAGTGGGACCCCACGATCGCCGACGTGCATACGCAGCCGACCGATGAGGCTGGCGCCCCGGTCGGACGAGTCCTGCACGTAGGCACAGCCGCTCCTCGCCTGATGGTGACGACGATCGAGACCTGCTCCGGCCCGCGTGCCTACGCCGGTATCGTGTCGAGCTACCACGAGGTCGTCACTGAGAACTTCGAACGCCTCGATGACCTGCAGTGGAAAATCCGCGCCTGGGACGAGCAGTCCGAACCGACCTGGATGCAGCCACTCCTAGCCGAGTGAGTTGAACTCGCACACCTGCCCACCCATCGCCGCGCGCGCGTGGCCGCCGATCGGCACGAACGCCTAGCCAAGCGAGTTCAGTTCCTGAGCAGCCACTCCGTCATGCGCCGATTCAGGCGCTCCGGCTGCGTCATGTGCAACATGTGCCCCCCGGGTAGCGAGACGAACTCCAACGACTCTGCTCGCGTCAACAGCGCGCGCAGCCTGCGAGCATACGCGACCGGAACGAGCCGGTCATTTTCGCCATGAATAAATAGTGTCGGCGCAACGATGTCGTGCGCCTGTGTTGCCAGGCGAACGCACGGGTGGTCACGGGTTATCTGCGCCATGCTCAGCAGAATCTCTGGCGAATGGACGAGCTCAGCCGCCTCCGATTCAGCGTAACCCTCCGGCACCGGGTCGGGCGCAAAAATTCCACGAGCCGATTGACGCACGACCGCCTCGAGCAGCGGGCGGAGCCGCGTCGATGAACAAAGCCTTCCCGCTACGTGTTCACCAAGCACCAATTCGGCGCCCGGCAGGCTGAGGAGACGGTAGCTTAGATGAGTTGGCACTCCACCGGTGCCGAGCAGCACGAGCGACCGGACCCGCTCCGGGAAGCGCGCCGCGGCTGTCTGAATGACCATGGCTCCATGACTGTGCCCAACCAGATCGAGTCGGCGCCATGCGAAGTGGTCGGCTAGCTGCATGACGATGTCGGCGTAGCCATCGAGCGTCATAGATGAAGCGGGTAAGGCCGGACTACGCCCAAACCCCGGCGAGTCGAAGAGCAGCACGTCGCCGAGTTCTCTTAGGGCGTCGACGGTGTGCACCCACGTCGTGAGGTTCGCCGGATTGCCGTGGACAAGAACGAAGCGCCGCGTTGCGTCCGGACGCGTCGCGGAGAAGCGAACTGCGCAGACCGGACGCTCGGCACTGGCGTGAGTCACGCTCAGATTCTCGGCAGCGTCATAGGGCGCAAACATGTTGCACTGTTCTACACGGTTCCGAACCTTCACGACTAGCTGCACGTCGCCGCGTCTACCCACCGCTTCCGTGCGCCTGCACGCACCGCTATTGGGACTGGCCGGCGACGTCAGCGTCGAAGGTTCGGAAGCCAAAGCCTTGCAAAATTCGCACAGCACCCTGTAATGGCCCGATGCGAGTCCTCATCTGCGGCCATTGTGGCGGACCACTACCCACACCACAGCCGGGCGCGCAGACGGTGACCTGTAGCTTCTGCACCGCGGTTAGCCAGCTCGACTCCGGCACGACCGCGTCCACGCCCGCCGTCGCCCCAAGCCAAACACTTCGAGAGCGACTGGCGACCGAGCTATCGGCCTTTGAGAACGAGTTCGTTGCCCGAGCAAGGGCCGGGGAATCGCCGGCAGTCGCGCTACACGCAGCGGCCTCCAATCAGCTGGCGCAGGTGTGCGATCCAGTCGCGCTCACCAACGTGGTGTTCGGTATCGCGGCGTCCAGCGAACTAGGTCAACCCGTACCGTTGAACCAGAACGTCAACGCGGTCGTTCGGCTGGCCAATGCCTACCTCGACGCCCTCGACCATCTGCGCGCCCACGGCACGTATCAGATCGACATCCCGTATCTGACGAGTACAGACAGAGGCCCCGTGCACTTTCGACTCACGCTCACCATCGCCCGGCTGACGGAACTCGCCGCACAGCCACCAGCTCAACCGAAGAAGGGCTGGTTCAAGCGGGTCTTCGGCTGAAGGTCACGTCGAACACCGCAGCGTGATCGATGACGCCGTGCCGGCTTCCGAACGGTAGCGGGTGAGCGAGTCTTACGTCCCGCCGCCTCATGCGGACCGAGCATTTCGGCAGCCGGATTCCGAGCATTTTCGCTTCGCCGAGGATGGATTCTGCCACGCTTCCGTCACCTCCGCCTCCATCGGCACCGTTGCCGCCGTTTTCGGTGCCGAGCTGAGGCTAGGTCATTTGTCACAGATGGATGCCACGTGGGTTTGCGTGAACTAGACATGAGCCTGCATGGTGGAACGAACCGCAAACGTAGCCGCCCAACGGCTCATCGCGCGCGCATGCCGCGCTCACGGCGGCATCGATGCATGGGAGAGCACCCAGCCAATTCGAGGCCAACTCGACGGCCTGCGGGGGCCGATTCCTTGGTTCAAGGGACTGGGTCGGACATTCGCCCCTCCACAAGCGTTCACCGCCCACTGCGTGGACCGCCGGGTCGAGTGGCATGACTACCCGGTCGTCGGCGCCAAAACTATCTTCCGCATCGAGTCCGATGGCGCCGAAATGTCAACGATTGGGGCGTCCGGCGACGAGGTGCGATGTCCGGGCTACCGCAAGCGCTTCGAGGGCCTGGCTAAGTGGCGATTCTGGCAGCCACAAGATGCAGCCTACTTCTTCGGATATGCGTTGCTAACGTACTTCAGCGTTCCGTTCATTTTGAACCGCCTTGAGCTGGTGCGAGCAGATGAATCGAGCGTCACGGTCGCCTTCCCGGCGACCTTCGACACGCACTGCCGAGTCCAACGCTTCTGGTGCGACGAGACAGGGCTGATCGTTCGTCATGACTACGACGCGAACGTGCTGGGATCTACGTTTCGAGGCGCGCATTTCACTTCGAACTTCACCGACGTCGCAGGGCTACGACTAGCAACACGTCGCCGGGTTTACCCACGACTGCCAGGCGGCCATCATGTGCCGCTGTTGGTACTGGCCGGTGACCTCAGCTTTTGCAGTTCGGAAGCCTAAGCCTCGGAAGTCTCCGACAGCATCCGCAGTGGCCCCATGCAAGTCCTCATCTGCGGCCACTGCGGCGGTCCACCACCCACACCGCAGCGGGGCTCGCAGACGGGTGACCTATAGCTTCGGCACCGCGGTCAGCCAGCTCGACTCCGGCGCGGCCGCGCCGACGCTCCTGATCTGATCGCAAGATGCCCAGCCCGCGACCGTTCGCGGCGCATCACCACGGCGTCGGCTTGTAATCTTTCAGGAACTGCCCGAACGCGTGATTGCCAGTGTTGATGCCGTCAAAGATCGGATCGACGATCCGCGCGGCCCCGTCGACGATATCCAGTGGCGGATGGAACCCGTGTTCCACCGTTTTTCGCTGGGCGATGTGGGCCGGGTCCTCGTCCGTCACCCAGCCGGTATCAACGCTGTTCATGTGGATGCCGTCCTGCACGTAGTCGTCGGCTGACGTGCGCGTCATCATGTTGAGCGCGGCCTTGGCCATATTGGTATGCGGGTGCTTGTTCGTCTTGAACCGACGGTAAAACTGACCCTCCATCGCCGACACGTTGACGATGTGTTTGTCGTGGCTCCTATGGCGCAGCATCAGGCTCTTGAGCCGCGCGTTGAGGACGAACGGCGCGATCGCGTTGACCAGCTGGACTTCGAGCAACTCGACCGTGCTGACCTCATCGAGTGCAAGCCTCCAACTGTTGATCTTGCGCAGGTCGACCTGCTGCAGGTCGGCGTCCAAGGCGTGAGCGGGAAACAGGTGCAGCCCTCCGTCGAAGTCCTCTTCGGCAACGGGCACCTGAGACAGCGTCGACGACTCCGCGATGCCGATCAGCGCCTTCTCGCGAACGCCGCCGCTCGCTAGCGCCTCGGTCTTCTCGGACGCTGCACGCAGGGCTTCGTGGCCCGCCAATAGAGCTTGCGCCCGGTCCGGTAGGTCGATCAGGTTCGCGTGCTCGCCCTCCATGAGATGACTGTAGAAACCTGTCGGCCGGCGCACCGTCTGGCATGCGTTGTGTAGCAGGAAGTCGAGCCTGTCTTCGGTCTCCGTCAGGTGCCTGGCGAACGTCTCGACACTTGGAGTGTGACGCAGATCGAGTCCGTACACCTGAAGCCGGTCCGACCACTCGGCGTAGTCTGCTTCTCTGGCGTAGCGCTGGGCGGCATCGCGTGGAAAACGCGTGGTCACGATCACTCGCGCCCCGGCCCGCAGAAGCAGAATCGCCGCCTGGTAGCCAATCTTGACGCGCGCGCCCGTAATCATCGCCACCCGACCGTTTAGGTCAGCCGTCTGCGAACGCTTGGCGTGATTGAAGTCACCGCACGCTTGGCACATTTGATCATAAAAAAAATGAACCTTGGAGAACAGCTGCTTACATACGTAGCAAACGCGCGGCTTCTTGAGCTCCTGTCCATCGAGCGCCGGGTCGACATCGGGCGCCTCGCCAGCCGCCTCAGCGGCCAGTGCGTTCATCCTTGGCGTGGTAAATACCAGCTGAGCGCGCTTCTTACGAATTGAGGCGCGTTCCAGCAGGGCCTCATCGACCTCCTTGATCTTCTTCTTCTTCTTCCTGCGCAACTCACGAGCCAGCATGCGCTGCTCGGTGCGATGGGGCCGCGATAGCCGGCCTGCCGCCCGCAGGAGGCGATTGCGATCGTCCATGTCGATCTTCGCCAGATGGGCACGGCTGTCCACCAATGCTTCGAGCACGCGCATGCACTCGGCCAGATCGTCGGCCGTCACGTCCGCTTCGGGGTCGTCTGAGCTGCTCACGGGAGGGCCCGTGTAGCGCCGATCGATGGACGTGGCCAGCATAGCCTTGACGCACCGCGCCACGACGTACAAAGCCGCACCGCACACGCGGGTAGCGCTCGAAACTGCGCGGGCGCGGGCTCCGTCGCGCCACAAACCACCTGACCGGAGGCGCCGCGCAACCTATCTACCGGGCGCCCCGCCGACGAATAACCAAGCAGCAATAGCGTTTGCCGGTTTCGGGGCCGCCCCTCGCCGAAGGTAGTTTCCGACGGTTGTCGTCGTCTCCAGACGACAGTTGCAACGCAAAGGGCCGGGTTCTGCGCAGGAGCTTGATGGTACGACCTTTGCACGCCTAAACGGGCATGGGGTTCCTAAAACTGGCGGCCAAACAGGCTCAGCAAGCGAACCGGTACCAACCGACCCCCAGCCCAAACATTCTGCGGTCAGTAGCTCTGGTCACACAAGGCCTCCGGCCCTACGAACCAGCGTCGTTAGCAGTCGCTCCGGCCCAGCCCGTCGCGAGGCCCTCAAAGCGGAAGAAGCCCGACCGGTGAGAGTGCTCGTCGTGGAAGAGGATCCCGACCTTCGTGCGCGGCTGTGCCGGCTGCTCAGAGCCCGCGGACACGCTCCGATCGCGGCCAAATCATGCCTGGCTGCGGCACAACTGAGCGTCAGCGTCGATGGTGTCGTGGCCGACGTTGAACTGCACGACGGCAGCGGCATCGAGCTAGTCAAGCATCTGATCGCAAACAGCCTGGCGACGCGCGCGGTCTTCCATACCGCGTGTGACGCGCCATCCAAATTGGCCAGCGCCGCGCGATTCGGTCACGTCATTCCCCGCGACGGCAACTGCGAGCGCGTACTCGCCACGCTGGAACGCTGAGCGCTCCCCGCTTGCGGCACTAGCGGCGCGGCTACTTCAACCGGTCGACCGCGCGCAGCACGGCCTTCACATCCGCCTCTTCGCTGAACGGTCCAAAGCTCGCGCGGATCGTGCCGCCCACGCCGAGCGAGTTCAGGGCCTGCGGTGCGCAGTGCTGACCGGCGCGCAACACGATCCCGTGCTCAGCAAAACCCGCTTCGGCGCGCTCAAGCGGCAACCCATCGATCAGGAACGAAACCACCGTCGTCGACGGCCCAGGCCCCGCAAGCACCCGCACGCCGGGACGCGCTTTGAGTGCACTTCGCAATTGCGCGCCGAGCAGGATCGGCTGACGCCAATGAGCGGTCTCGAGCGCGAGCTGCGCGCGAATGCCAGCGGCGAGACCCGCGAGACCCGCAATGTTGGTACCCCCGACGTCGCAATAGCCCGGCATCGCGCCTGGCTTGCACGCGTCGTCCACCCCATCGCCCTCCACATTTCCGGTCGCTTCGCAGCTGGCAGCCGGCGACGCGAACAGCACGTCTGCCGCTGCCCACAGTCCGCCGATCCCTTGTGGTCCTTTAGGCCCCTTGTGGCCGGCAAACGTCACCATGTCCACACCCAGCGCAGCGACGTCCACGGGAACCACGCCGGCGGTCTGCGCCGCGTCGAGCAGCACCAGTGCATCATGAGCGTGCGCAAGCTCCGCGACCGCTCGCACCGGGACGATCTCACCGGTGACGTTCGATGCGTGCGTTGTCGCCACCAGTCGCACTCTGCCCTTGCGCAGCCGCTGCTTTAGCCACTCGAGCGACATAGGCGCGCCGGGCGTATACGGACTCGCCAGATGCACCACGCCACGCGTCTGCTCCAAACGCTGAATCGGACCGAGCAGCGCGTGGTGCTCGAGACCGCTCGTCAGCACGATGTCGCCGTCAGCCCACGGCAGGTCGCCAATCGCGACCGCCAACGCCGCCGTGCAGCTGGGCGTGAACAAGAGCCGCTCCGGCGACGGCAAATTGAGCAGATCCGTCACCGCTGCTCGCGCGTCCAGGAACGCCTGCGCCGCCGACTCGTCGGGGCGTAGCGTCAACGCTCGGTTGACCGCCTCGATCACTTCGGATGGCTTGGGCCACGAGGTGCCCGCGTGATTCAAGTAGCGCATCGTCAACGTGCCCGGGTCATGTCTGGGTCGGATAAGGATCCGACTCCCCCTTTTCCCAGTGGTTAGCCACGAGCGATGAGATAATCGCCTGCGCTCGATGTCCCCAGATCGGATGCGGCTGCTCGGCGAGCTCATCCGCGAGTCGATTCGCCGCCTGGCTCGTCGTGATGCCGTCGGCTTTCGCTGAGCGCAACACGCGCCGCACCACGTTCGCCACCGAGTTGTCCCACTCCGCGTCGAAATGCCGTTCGATCGCTGGATCGTTAGGCAACCGACCGTATTGCTCGTTCGCGCAGTTGACGATACCCATGCGGTTGGCGATGAAGTCGGGGACGTACGTGATCCCGCGCTCCGCCAGCAAACGGTCGTCGCGCTGATCGTCGAGCAGTTGGTTGTTCGCAGCGCCGCACACGATGCTCACCTTGAGGCGCGCGATCGTGTCCGGGTTAAGGCCGCCGCCGAGCGCGTTAGGGACGAAAATGTCGCCCTTCTCCTCGTAAATACTCATGTCACCGCCATCGACAACGCGCGCCGTGACCGACCGGCCTGCGTATGCGTTCATGACGTTGTTGACTCGCCCGGCGTCGATGTCCGTCGCCACGACGCTCTCAACGCCTGCGTCCAAGAGCTCGCCGACCATCGGACCGCCCACGTTGCCGATCCCCTGCATGACGATCCGCTTGCCGCGCAGGTCGGTCATGCCGAGCTCCGCAGTAGCTCCTTGCATCGCAGCCACGACGCCACGCGCCGTGGCAAACGATGGGTTGCCGGAACCGCCGACTGCCGGTGGTACGCACGTGATGTAGCGCGTGGTCGTGAAGATCTCCGCCATATCGAACGGACCGGCGCCGGCGTCTTCTGCGGAGACGTAACAGCCGTTGAGCCCGCTCAGGAACCGTCCGTACTCGCGAAACAGCGCGCGCCGGAACTTCGGATCGTCCGCAGCGTGATCGTCAGCACGCGCGATCACGCCCTTGCCGCCGCCCCACCAGAGTCCTGCGGCGGCGTTCTTGCGTCCCATGCCGACCGCCAACCGTAAGCCGTCGCTTAGATAGTGCTCCAGTCGATCGTAGCGCCAGTACCGCACGCCACCCGCCGCTTGACCGCGCACAGTCTTGTGGACGAACGCTCCGAGCAGCGCGCCGGTTTCGTTGCCGATCTCAAGAAACACACCCTCATGAGCCCGATAGTCGCGAGTATTTTCCGCGATGGCGACCGCCAGCTCGGCGAGCTCAGGATGCGACGCGCGGGTCTGACCGTTTTCGGTCACGACGTAAGCACGACGTGTGTCGAGCGCTCGCAGGCGCGTGATCAGATCGGCGGGCGTCCCGGAGAGCAACGTCATGCGCTACCTATACCCGTGCGGTGCGCTCGTGACGAGCTGATACACTGGACTGGATGTTGCGTTCACTCCGCTGGTTTGCTCCCCTGGCCGCGCTGACCGTCTTGGCCAACTGCTCGTCCGACTCATCCGCCGGCCCGGTGTGCAATGCCGGCAAACAAGTCGCCTGCGATTGCCCGGCTGGCGCCCAGGGCGTCCAGGTGTGCAAGGCTGATGGCTCGGGCTACGACGCCTGCGACTGCGGCGCGGCGGCCGGCGGAGCGGGAGGCGCCAGCGAGGGTGGCCAGGGCGGGAGCAGCACCGGCGGCAGCAGCGCGGGTGGCACAGCTGGCGGGAGCGCCGGAATGAGCGGAGCCGGCGGCAGTACCGTTACTCCGGTGATGTGCCCACCGGATACCGCTACGGACCTCAGCGGTGAGTGCGACGTCACACTGCAGAACTGCCCTGACGGCCTCACCTGCGGTCCACGCGAAAAGACCGGCGGTGGCTACGAAACCGCCTGCATCGAGGTCGGCAAGGGTGCGGTGCCGCTGGCCGGCGCGTGCATGTCCCACAGCGAGTGCGCTCCCGGTCTGCGCTGCACGTTGCGCAAGTGCACCCGCCCGTGCTGTACGGACAAGGCCGGCGAGATCTGCGGCAGCGCGGGACAGTGCGATCTGAACATCACCTACGACAACGGCGCTAACTTCCTCCAAGTCTGCACCTTCTCACCGAAGTGCACGCCGTGGGCGAACGACTGTCCGACGGACGGACCGGAAACCGACTGCCACATCGATCCCGCCGGCGGCTTTAGCTGTGGCTTTCCCAACTACGATCCCATGGCGGGCTCGACGGTGGGAAAGCCATGTACGTTCTTGAACGACTGCGGCGACTCGCAGCACTGTGTCTACAATAGTAACCAGATGGGAACCTGCCGGTGGCTCTGCAAAGCCTCCGACACGGATGGCGCACCCGCGGCGGGAACGGTCGGTGGTTCGCCGGGCGACGGCGGCTGCCCATCGGGCGAGACCTGCGTCGCCTACAACGACCCCATGTGGCTCGGCCGCTGCCAATAGCAAGTTCGCGGACAAGTTCGATTCTGAACCCACCGTGTAGAGTCCGCACCAGATTACTGCGCGGCGTGAACTGGTTTACGCGTCCCCACAGTTCACGTGCACCGTTCGTCTCCGCCCGGAGTTTCCGTGACGTGCTGGGCTACTCGACGTACGAAGCGCGTCGCCTGTCCGAACCGATCGGTCCGATGCGTAAACGCGACTTGCCAGCTGCGCTGGGCGCGCCACACTGTGGTTTCGTGCAGTGCATTTCACGGACACCAACCGGCTCCCTAGCACGCGTCGTGGAGAGCATCTGGCACTATGAGAGCGGCGCCGCGAGCGGACGCGAGCGTGTGCTGCCCCACGTGCGCGGTCAGCTGATTTTCAATCTGACCGAAGACCGCCTGGCATCGTTCCCGCATCCGAACGCCGCGCCCATCTGGACGAGCGGCGCTATCGTTTCCGGACCGAGAACGCGGGCGCAAATCGTGGATGCTCGTCAACAGCGGCGCTGTATGGGCGTACTGTTCCGAACCGCAGGCATGGGGGCGGTGCTGGGAATTCCCGCGCACGAACTCACGTGCGGCCCCATCGAACTACACATGCTCTGGGGGCAGGATGCGAAGGGGCTACGCGAGGAACTCGGTCAGCTGCCGTCGGCGGACGCCCGACTCGATCGTTTGCACCAAGAGCTCCACGCTCGCCTGCGCCCCGAGCACATCGTCGACGAACCAACATTGGCCAGCATCCGGCAACTCGAACGCGGCGCACGCGTCGGCATCGTGCGCGCCCAGCTGGGACTGAGCTCAGCACGCTTCGTCCAACTCATTCGACATAGCGTCGGCCTGAATCCGAAAGCGCTAGTACGGGTCGCTCGCTTTCGCCGAGCGGTGACCTGGATCGAACCCAACAGCAACTGGAGCGACGTGGCGGCAGCATGCGGCTACTTCGACCAGGCCCACTTCATCCACGACTTCCGGGAATTCGCGGGGGTGCGCCCCACGGACTACACGCCTCGGTCGTGGCAGGAAAAAGGCCATGTGCCGATCCTCTCGACGACCTGATCTTTTTTACAATACGGCACAGCAATCCGCATCGGATGCTTGAGCCATGAACGCTCCTTCTCCGCTTACGCCCCGTCTCATCATCCGCGACGCCGCCCGCGCTGTCGCTTGGTATCAATCCGCCCTCGGCGCCGAGGTGGTCGAGCGCTACGCCGTGCCGAATGGCGAGATCGTCCACGCGGCGCTGTCGATTCAGGGTGGGATGTTCTCGATCATCGATGAAAACCAGGCCGGGGGCCAGTCGGCGACCGCGCTCGGTAGCTCGCCCGTGCTGTTGCATCTCAGCGTCGCCGACGCCGACGCCGTCGGGCGTCGCATGCTGCAGCATGGCGCAGCCGAAGTGATTCCGATCGCTGACCGTCCGTATGGTAAGCGCGAGGGTCGGATCCGCGACCCGTTTGGTCACCTCTGGATCGTGTCGCAGCATCTGCGAGACATCCCGCCGGATGAACTGACGCAAATGCTCAACAACGAGATGTGACCACGTATGGGCGCTCTCCGCCGATGCTGCCGGCCTAGTTCGGGCGGCAGCTGGCTCGCCATCGGCGGAGAGGAGCTTCGACTCGTGCGCGTCGACGACGGTGCGACTGCCTCGCTGACGGTCGCCGCGAGCACGTAGGCCTGGTCATCGGCGCCAAGAACGTATCCGAGCTGGTCTCACGCCAAGCCGAACCGTTCCAACTGTCTAGACCATCGGGGCGTCGTCTATGATGCGACGATGGGGTTTCGTGATCGCGAGGTAGCTACTCAGGCGCAGACCGACGTACTCAAGCGCGAGATCGCCGAGCTGCGTGCGCGCAACGAGCAGCTGGAGCAAGGCACCACACTGCCGCCGGCACCTCAAGCCAGCGGCGCACTCCGGATCGCCGTTGCCCTGCTCGTGCTCGCGGCTGCATCGTTGGGGCTCGCCGCGACCCAGCAGGGGTTGCCACAAATGGCGTTGGTCATGCTGGGCGTCTCGCTCACACTCATCGGAGTATTGGCCACGCTCATCGGGCAGCTGCTGATCATCGTGCCGCCTGGGCGCATCGTGGTGCTCAGCGGCCGGCCACACACCGGGGACGATGGCCGCGCGTACCGGATCGTCACCGGCGGGCGCAGACTCCGCATCCCAATCCTCGAACGAATGGACGAACTCCCGGCCGGCCCGTTCCGAGTCGCGGTGTCGATCGATAACGCGTTTGCGCGCGCCAACCGACGCGTCAGCATCGACCTGACGGCGGTCGTATCGGTTAGTCGCACCGAGCCGCAGCTCACCAACGCTGTGGAGCGGTTCTTGGGCCAGACTCCAGAACGGATCGTCGACGCGGCGCAGGACGATCTAGCCGGCACCGCGCGCTCTGTTGCATCCGAGGTAAGCGTCGACGAGTTGCAGAACGATCGTGAAAAGGCAGCGGACCGAATCCTCTACGAAGCGGCGCGCAATCTCGAGCGCCTCGGTCTACAGATCGACTCGCTCCATCTGCATTCCGTAGAAGCGACACCCGGCGACTAGCTGGGTCTTGCTGAGCTTCGGAGCACGCCAGCGCCGCCCACGTGCGTTCGGTTATTGTGAACGCAGCATTCGACGCGCGCGCCATTGTTAACGCGGCAGTGATGTACAGGCTCGTACTGGCACCCCTTTAGGTATGCCGTAAGGAGACGAACATGACTAACGTCAGAGAAACCACTCATCACAGCGTGGAAAGCCTCGTCGAGCAGCAGCTCATGAAGTGGCGGGCTGGACGCGACGCACCCAAAAAGCAGACAACCCACCAGCCCACCGTCAGCCTGTCGCGCGAGGTCGGCGCTGGCGGCGAAGATGTCGCGCAACTCGTCGCAAGAGAGCTCGGTTTGCGTGTCTGGGATCACGAGCTCGTTCACAGCATCGCGGAGCGCGCGGACGCTATGGACGCATTGATCGAGCAGCTCGACGAGCGCGCTCACGGGCGGATAGAGGAATTCGTCAACGGATTCCTCTTGCCCAGCGCGACAACGGATACGTACATGCGACACCTAACCACCGTCGTGCACAGCCTCGAACACGACGGCGGCGCGCTCATCGTGGGTCGAGGCGCGCAGTTCCTGGTCCGCGGCGACGACACGCTTCGAGTGCGTGTCGTCGCGTCAGTCGCCTCACGTGTCACGCGTTGCCAACAACGTGAACAGCTGCACGACGAAGGCGATGCACAAGTCTTTCTAAAACGAGCGGAGCACGAGCGTGCCCAGTTCGCCCAGCGAACGTTCCATCATTCACCCGAGGACCCACATCTGTACGATTTGATCGTGAACACGGACGGCTTAACGATCCAGGGCGCGGCGGAGGTCGTCTGCAACGCCTATCGCCGAAAGTTCCCCACTGCAAAAACCCAGTAGACGGCTGCGCCACGCTATCCGTCGCCAGTAGTCGATGGGCGCGTTGTCTCAGCCGCGACGCTACTGACTTCGCTCTCGGCCTGATCGAAATACGCCACGGCATAGTCTACGAACGCCTTCACACGCCGCGACGACCGGCGGCTAGACGGATACACGAGCGATAGCGGCGTCGCACCAGCAGAAAACTCATCGAGAACCGTGCGTAGTCGCCCAGCGGCGACATCATCCGCCACATCCCAAATCGATTTGCAAACCAGCCCGAGGCCCGCGACTGCCCACTCGTGCAGCAGCTCGCCGTCATTGCTTGCTCGGCTACCGCGGACTCGAACCGTCATCGCAGCGCCGTCCACAACGAAGGACCACCGATTCAAAGGGTGATGGTCTCGCAGGTCCACCAGGCAGTCGTGGTCGCTGAGATCGGCAGGACGACGCGGCACGCCGTGTCGCTCCAGGTAGGCAGGCGCGCCACAAACTACTCGTCGGTTGGCGGCCAGTTCACGAGCGATCAGGTCGCTATCGTCGAGCACCCCGTAGCGAATGGCGACGTCGACGCCCTCCGCAACGAGCGCGAGCGGCTCATCCGACAGGATCAGTTCCACTCGGACCTGCGGGTGTTCGGCGAGGAACGCTTCCGTCACGGACTGGACGTGCCGGCGCCCTAAATCACACGGCGCCGTCACGCGCAGCGACCCCGACAGGTTGCCGTCGGAGCCGATCGTCGCCGTCAGGTCCTCGACCTGCGCCACGATGCGCTGGCAGGCGGCATGAAACGTCTCTCCTTCAGACGTCAGCGAGAGCGATCGCGTCGATCGGATAAGCAAGGTCGTACCGAATCGTTGCTCGAGTCCCTGGACGCGCGCCGTGACGCTCGCCGGCGCGAGTCCTAATTCGCGCGCGGCGCCCGCCATCGAACCTTGCGCGACGATCGTCGCGAACAGCTTCATATCGGAAATAAGGTCCATAAACTGAGTCCAGCGGTCGGCGCAGAGCCCATCAGCGCAGCGACGCTGTGAGCACCCTCACCGTATAGCCGGCAACCCTTGAACACTCGGATTCTAGACACCAAGTGGCGCTCACGACAGCGTCGCCTTGCGCGACAGCCAAACCTGGAGATCGCCTTGGGCAAGGACAGCACCAAGCTTGCCAGCTGTTACTTCAGGTGATACGCGCTATCCTGACAACGAGTCGAACTGATGTCCAACGTTCGCAAACTGAGCCTCTGGTGGCTAGCTCTATGCGCCCTAGCGGTTGCAGGGGCTCTCTGGCCTTCAAGCGCGACGAAGACGATATCGACTCAGAGCGCCACCAGCATGGGCGGCCCGGAGATTTCGGGCTCCGCTGGTGATCCGTTCGACCACCACCTCACTTCTCACTGGGCCGACACCGAGGACCTCGACGACGACTTCGACGATGACGGCGAAGAAGCGTTCAGTATCGACCAAGCTGACGCTCGCGCGCCGGCTCTCGCGCTCCTCGCGCCTCGCGACGACGACGCCAGTGGCCGTCCGCACCCATCGGTCAGACGTTTCCACCCGACCGATCCTACCCTCGCAGCTCGACCGCGCGGTCCTCCACGGCACTGACAACGCGCACACGCGCGTTGTCATGCATGCGCCGTGGTGTGTCCGGATATCCGGACGAGTCTGTGAGGTATTTGTGTGTCCAACTCCAAACTGGGGCAGTGGTTTCCCCAATTTTCCAAAACTGATATTAAGTCTGGCTTTCTAGTCTTCCTGATCGCCTTGCCGCTCAGCCTCGGCATCGCGATGGCCAGCGGATTCCCACCTATCGCTGGAGTGATATCCGCAATGGTGGGCGGAGTTCTGGTGTCGTTCGTCGGCAGCGCACGACTCACGATCAAGGGGCCCGCCGCGGGGTTGATCGTAATCGCGCTCGGTGCCGTCCAAGAGCTTGGGCAGGGCGACCCACTGATAGGCTACCGACGAGCACTCGCCGTCGGCGTTGTCGCAGCGCTGTGTCAGATCGGATTCAGCATGGTCCGCGCGGCTACCGTCGGAGTCGTTATGTCGCCATCGGTCGTCCACGGGATGCTCGCGGCGATCGGCATCATCATCGTCTCAAAGCAAGCTCACACAGTCATGGGCGTGTCGCCCAGCGCCAAGGAACCGCTCGAACTCCTGGCTGAGCTGCCGCACAGCGCGATGCATGCCAATCCAGAGATCTTACTAATTGGGGTTGTGTCATTAGTCGTTCTGTTTGTAGCGCCGATGATTCGCAAGCGCTGGATTCGCGCTGTGCCTGCGCCGCTGATCGTCCTCGCAATAGCAGTCCCGGTTGGGCTGCTGTTCGACCTCCACCATTCCCACGTATATAACTGGGCCAATCACGACTATACGGTGGGTCCGCAGTACCTTGTCAATTTGCCAGGCAGCCTTCTGAAGGCCGTAGCGTTCCCGGACTTCTCACAAGTCTTCAGCGCAACGTCCATCAAGTACGTGGTGATGTTCACGCTCGTCGGAACGATCGAGTCGACGCTAAGTGTCTTAGCGGTCGACGGGATGGACCCTGAGAAGCGAGCGTCCGACCTAAATCGCGACCTGAGGGCTGTCGGGATCGGCAACCTGGTGTCCGCACTGATCGGCGGGCTCCCGATGATATCCGAGATTGTCCGGAGCAAAGCCAACATCGACGCCGGCGCAAAGTCAGCGTGGTCCAACTGCTTTCATGGACTGTTTCTGCTCGCCTTCGTCGCCCTGCTGCCCAATCTGCTTCAAGAGATTCCGCTCGCCGCGCTGGCGGCGATGCTCGTCTACACCGGAACTCGCCTGGCCTCTCCGTCCGAACTGCGCCATGCGAAGGCGCTCGGCAACGACCAGCTGCTGCTGTTCGTCACGACACTCCTGGTTACCCTCGCCACCGATCTGTTGATCGGTGTGGGGGTCGGGATCCTCCTGAAGCTCGTGCTGCATGTGGGTCGCGGCGCGCCGCTCGGAACGCTGTTTCGCACCAAGATCGCGATCGACCGAGAGGGTAGCCGGCTTACTATCTCGCTCACCGGAACGGCGGTGTTCACCAACCTACTGGCTGTCCGCAAGGCAGTATCGAATCTGCCGGATGACGTGACCGAGGTCGTCGTCGACCTAAGCGACGTCCAGATCATCGATCACACGTTTCTGAGTCGTATCGATGCCATGGCCGACGAGTGGCCACAGGCAAATCTTCGTCTCGTCGGACTCGACAGTTTCGCGGCCGCGACCGAGCACAAGCTCGCGGCTCGGCGTCGACAGGTGCAGTCTTGACCAGCTCCGTCGCTGACACGGCTTCGATTGTGGAGGTCGTGAATGAGCTGGCACATCTGCTGCCCCAGCAGGCACCGTTGCACGCATTCGTTCATCACAACACCCTCCATGCTTTCGAGCATCTGCATTTCGAAAAGGCCGTCGTCGAAGCTGCCGAAACGTTCGGCACCGAGCCGTTCATGACCGAGGAGGCGTTCGCCCAGCAAGTCGCATGCGGGCGGATCACAGCGGCGGACATCGAAGCAATTATTGCCGACAACCCGTTCCCTGCTGGCCAGGACTCACTTCCGGCAGGCCTAGATCTCGACGACCTTAGGCGGGCGCGCTTGCTTCACTATTTCCAAGTGCCTGAAGACGGTGCGCTTCGCTGGCACTTGACCGACGGAGGCCTAGCCTCGCGTCTACATCCCTGCCTGTCCGACAAGGCAAGACGCAGCTTCACGGCGCACTGCTCCGACGTATCCGTGGCGGACACGCTGGGCGCGCTTTGGCAGCTCCTCAGCGATCGGGCACCGCTTGCACAGCCAGCCGGTCACGACGTCCGACCTCGCGACCAGCTGCACCAGCTCCACCGACGCGATCCGGATCTTCTCGTGCACCCGATGTTGCTTCGCTTCTGCGCGGCGTACCTCGACCAAGGCATTGGCTACTGGGCGATGCCGGTCAAAGAGCAACCGCTGCTCCAGGCGTTCCGCGAGCTGTACTCCCTGCCAGCTGGTCCACCCGACCCATGGCTCCGACATCTCCGAACGGAGCTTCAGCAACAACGCGGACTGGACGCAGCCGAAACCATCGAACGCTTGCTGAAGCGGATGCAGATTCCGCCTTCAAGGAGGATGGACTTCCTGCGCCAGACGCTGCTCTCGCTACCGGGTTGGGCGGGAATGATGCGACAATTCGAGACGCGGCCCGACCAAGCGCCCGTTCAATCGCGTCCGGCCAAACTGCTCGACTATCTAGCCATCCAACTCACGCTCGACTGGCTGGCGGCTGATCACCTGGGCCAGGCAACCGAGTACGCTTCGTTTGAAGCTCTGCGACTGGCCGCCTCGACGCGAGGGGGCCAGGTCGCACCGAATCATTCGCTGGCGTTCGAGGCGTTTGTGACCGCCCAGCTACTTGGGCTTACTCCGAGTAGCTTCACCTCTGCACATCAAGCCGACGCGCTCATTCGGACGGTTCAGCGTTTCGAAGAGTTCGAGCGACGCCGACTGCTACATCTCGCGTACGAGCGGCGTCATCGCATCGAGACTCTCGACGCCTACGCAGCCCACTTGAAACACGGCGGTTCACAACCGATCGAACCACTCTTCCAAGCGGTGTTTTGCATCGATGATCGAGAAGAGTCCACACGACGCCATCTCGAAGAAACATCTCCGACCGTCGAGACCTTCGGCTTCGCGGGATTCTTTGGCGTGCCCATGGCCTACCAGGGTCTCGATGACGTGCGTCCGCGACCGCTGTGCCCCGTGTCGGTAACACCCCGCCACTTGGTGCGGGAGCTGCCAGTCGATGTGGACACGCACCAGCGCCGACGCACGCAGCTCGCGCGACTTGGAAATCAGCGGCTGCTGCTTTCCGTGGGCAGCCAAACCATGGTCCGAGGAGCCATCTTCACGGCCCTAGCGGGAGCGGCCGCAACGATCGCGCTGATCGGTCGCGTGGTGACGCCTCGCCTCAGCGCGCGATTGGCTCACTACTTAGAATCTCCAAGGGTAGGCGCTCCGCGGACACGCTTGGCCCTGGAGCGTGAGCGTGAAGACGTCGACGATGATGGCCGCCACTTCGGTTTCACCGTTGACGAGATGACCGACATCGTCGCGAACGTACTCACGACAATGGGCTGTGCTGACCGGCTGGCCCCAATCGTTCTACTCGTCGGACACGGCTCATCCAGTCTGAACAATCCGCACGAAGCCGCGCACGACTGCGGTGCTACCGGAGGCGGTCGTGGCGGGCCCAACGCGCGCGCATTCGCGCTCATGGCAAACCATGAGAACGTGCGCGCGCGCCTTGCGGAGCGCGGACTCCACATTCCCGACTCGGTGTGGTTCATCGGCTCGTATCACAACACCTGCGACGATTCGATGACGTACTTCGACGAGCACTCGATCCCAGGGTCGCATCACGCAAGATTCGAACAGGTGAAGGCGTCCATGGCGACCGCGTGCCTCCACGACGCACACGAGCGTTGTCGCCGCTTTGAAGACGTTCCCGCGGGAGTAAAGATCCCCGCGGCGTTGGCAGCTGCTGAAACGCACGCCGAGGACCTCGCTCAACCGCGCCCCGAATATGGGCACGCAACCAACGCGGTCTGTGTCGTCGGGCGTCGGGCGACCACACGTGGGCTGTTCCTGGATCGGCGAGCGTTTCTAGTCTCGTACGATCCAACACGCGACCCGGACGCGGCCGTGCTCTCGGCTTTACTACAGTCCGTGGGCCCGGTCGGCGCGGGAATCAACCTGGAGTACTACTTCAGCTTCATCGACCCGGTGGGCTACGGTGCCGGCACCAAGTTGCCCCACAACATCGTCGGGTTATTCGGCGTCATGGATGGACATGCTTCGGATCTCCGCAGCGGGCTGCCGTGGCAGATGGTTGAAATTCACGAGCCGGTCCGGCTCCTGACGATTGTCGAAGCGTCGACAGATACGCTTGAAAGGGTCCTCGCCGGAGCGCCAGCCCTCGCTTCCCTCATCGCCAACGCATGGATCCAGGTTGTGTCTCATGACCCAGACACCGATCAGCTAGCGGTCTGGCATCGAGGGTCGTTCCTGCCGTACAAGCCGTCGACGCTTGAATTCTCTTCCGTTCAGTTCTCGAGCGAACACTATCGCGGGCACGGAACGCACCTTCCGGGCGCTCACGTTAAGAGCGCGTTGCTTACCGGCGGTGCCGCATGAAGCTCCTGCTCGAAGTCTGCGCAGTGATGTCGATCGCCCTGCCCTTCACGGCGTTCGGCGCCCTCGCTCTCACGGCTTGGCTAGGAGTCCGACTGAGCGAGCGAGCCGTGGCGCGCATCGTGTCGTGGACGTTCGGCGGCACGGTCATCTCGATGTTGCTCGCGGGAGTCGCGTGTTGGCTACTCGGCGTTTCCGAACACCGCATCCACACACGCACCTGGTTCCAAGTCGGGCACTACGAATTCGCTTGGCACCTCTCACTGGACCGACTGTCCATCACGTTCGCTGTCTTCACCGGCACGCTCGTCAACCTGATCGGCGTCTTTTCCAGCAAGTACTTGCATCGCGAGTCGGGCTACCGCCGGTTCTATCTGCTGCTCACACTATTCGGCGCAGGCGTCCAACTGGTCACACTCGCCGGCAGCCTCGATCTTATATTTATCGGATGGGAACTTGTCGGCATTAGCTCGTTCCTCCTAATCGCCTACTACAATGAGCGCAAAGGCCCAGTCCAAGGCGGCTTGCGCGCGTTTATCACATACCGAGTCTGTGATGTCGGCTTGCTCGCGAGT